>JBDRQV010000118.1:0-18044 GCA_043826105.1 Nanobdellota archaeon
CTGTCATTATCGTCCGTGCCATCTCTGGGTAGGTTGTTACAAACCTTAACTCTTCTTCTGTCAAAGGCTTTTGAGTGTGGACATTAGCGAATCTTACCAGTTCGAGCATGTTCTTTGCTTCATTATCATCTTTAAAATAGACACAAAACTTGCCATCTTTACACAGCTTATCTAAAACATGGATAAATCCCTTAATTCCACCATACTCTCCTGTGGTTATAGATCTTCCAGTTTCAATCAATTCTAACTCTCCTCTTCCTAATTCTTCACAATCATACAATTCATAATTTCTCCTATCTTTCAATGCACCATCTGCATGTATGCCTGATTCATGAGCAAATGCATTCTTTCCAACTCCTACCTGGTTTGCAGGAATAGGGATTCTGAAGGCGTAGGATACGTATTTTGCCAGGTTATATGATTTCTTCAGGTTAATTTCCTGCAGGGATTTTGAATATTCCTTTTCGAATCCTGATGATTTCTTAATCGCTAAGATGGTGGACAACAAATCTGCGTTACCTGCTCTTTCTCCAATTCCATTAACAGTAGTGTTTATGTAAGCATCCTGGCCTGAATCTAGACATGCCTTTGCTCCTGCAACTGAATTTGCAACAGCCATCCCTAAATCATTGTGGCAATGAAGTTCAATCGGCATTTTGATATTTTCTGTCAAAGTTTTTATCCTTTCATATATGGTTATCGGATCATCATATCCCAAGGTATCACAGTATCTTATCCTGTCTGCACCATTATCTTTTGCTGCTTGTGAGAATTGGATCAGATAATCCATGTCTGTTCTTGAAGCATCTTCTGCATTAACACCTACTGATTCTGCTCCCTGGTCTTTTGCTGACCTTAATGCCTCAACCATCCCATCTATTATATCCTGCTTTGTCTTTTTGCCCTGAAATTTACCCTGGATCATCTGGTCAGATGTTGAAACAGATATGTTAAGATGTTTAATATTTGGACAATTTTTGAAGGTTAAATCAATATCCGGCTTAATGGCTCTTGTCCAGCCTGCCAGACGCATATTTTTTATTGCCCCTCTTTTGACCAATTCAAGATTTGAATTTAAGTAGTTTAATTCATGATTTGTAACTGGAAAACCAAACTCTGACTGAAAAATGCCCATATTATTCAGCTTTATATTTATGATAGTCTTTTCCAATTTAGCTATGCTTAAATGAGATGTCTGAACACCATCTCTATTTGTTACGTCTATTAAGTATATCTTATTCATGTTAAATCCCCTCTTGTTCGTGGGAGAATATGTGTTTTTTAAAGGTTTTGTTATTATGATAACTAAATTAAATAGATTTAGTCTAATTTTTGGATTATAGCGTCTGCCATCTCTTTTGTCCCGACAGCTGTTGGGTCATCTCTGTCTGGCTTTAAGTCATAAGTTACGTCTTTTCCTTTTTTTATTACTGCTGCTACTGCTGATTCTAATTTGTCAGCTGCTTCGGTCTCTTTTATATGTTTTAGCATCATCACTGCGCTCAATATCATTGCAGTTGGATTGACCTTATTCTGGCCTTTGTATTTTGGAGCTGAACCATGTGTCGCTTCAAAGACAGCATATTCATCTCCAATGTTTGCTCCTGGCGCTATGCCTAATCCACCAACTAAGCCTGCTGCCAGGTCTGAGATTATATCACCATATAGATTTGGAAGAACTAAAACATCATAAAGATCTGGCTTTTGAACCAATTGCATACACATGTTATCGACTAACACATGGTTGTAACTTATGTCTTTATTTTGGTCTGCTATCTTTTCTGCAACATTCATGAACAAACCGTCTGTGAACTTCATGATGTTCGATTTTGTAATTGATGTGATTAGTTTTCTTTTGTTCTGTCTTGCATAGTTGAAAGCAAATCTTACTATCCGTTCTGTACCTGAAATGGAGATTGGCTTTATAGATATGCCTGAATCTATTTTTATCTGTTTTTTTGAAATCTGATTAAGATACTCCCTTAGTTTATCTGTCTCTTCTTTTCCCTGCTCAAACTCAATCCCTGCATAAAGGTCTTCTGTGTTTTCTCTTACAATGACCAAATCTACGTTTTCAGGATTTTTTAATAATGATTTTATGCCCGAGTAATATTTGCATGGCCTAACACAAGCAAAAAGGTCTAATTCCTGCCTTAGGGTTACATTTACGCTTCTGAATCCTGTACCTAGCGGCGTTGTTATCGGAGCTTTGATAGCTACTTTGTTCTTTTTTATCGATTCAATCACTCTCTTCGGAAGTGGGTTACCCTCTTTTTCGTAAACATCTATGCCTGCTTCCTGGATATCCCAATCTATCTTTACCCCAGTAGCATCCACACATCTCTTCATTGCTTCAGCTAGTTCTGGACCAGTTCCATCTCCAGTAATTAAGGTTATATTGTGGGTTGTCATTTTTTATCTTAATATCAATCTAGTTTATTTTTTATATAATTTAATTTTCCACCAGAAATGATTATATCATTTTCTGTTTCTGACAAAGTATATGTTAATTGAATATTTCCATTGGTTATTAAATCTTTATCATTTTTTAATGAATCGATTATATTGTTTAATTCTAACCTACCATCCTTAGTTATCTTATTATAATCTTCTTTGTTTTTGAATTCCAAAGGAAGAATTCCAAAATTGATTAAATTTGATTTATGGATTCTTGCAAAACTCTTTGCTATCACAGCTTTGATACCTAGATGCATAGGCGCTAAAGCTGCGTGCTCTCTGGAAGAGCCCTGACCATAGTTTTCTCCTCCGACAATTATGCCGCTTTCTGTCTCTTTTGCCCTTTTTGCAAAGGTTTCGTCTATATGATGGAATATGTATTCTGAGATTTTTGGAATGTGTGATCTTAATGGCAGGATCTTTTGACCTGCAGGCATTATGTCATCTGTTGTAATATTATCTCCCAGTTTTATCAGAACTTTTGCAATTATATTTTCTTTTAATGTCTGATTTAAAGGTAATGGTGCAATCAGTTCCCCTCTTTTGATCTCTTTTTTACCTGTTGGCCCAATCAACCCTGAATCATCTATCACAAACTCGTCTGGTAAGATGATATGAGGGTATGCTCCCAGATTTCTTGGGTCTGTTATCTTTCCTTTTATAGCTGAAGCGATTGCTGTTTCTGGAGAGCATAAATAATTAAAGTCTTCTTTTGTTCCCGATCTTCCTTTAAAGTTTCTGTTAAATGTTCTTAATGTGATTGTATTTGGTTCTGGGCTCTGCCCCATACCTATACATCCTAAGCATGCTGCCTGACATATCTTTGATTCTGGCAAAGAAAGGTTATGTTGTTTTAATGTTTTAATCACTTGTTGAGAGCCTGGATTGATGTTGAAATTTACATTGTCGTCGAGTCTGTGGTATTTCAGAACAGTTGCAACCATCGCTAAATCCTTGTAGCTTGAATTAGTACATGAACCAATCAAAACCTGCCTTACTTCTTTTCCTTCTATGTTTTTTACTTCTATAACCTTATCAGGCGAGGATGGTTGTGCTATCAATGGTTCAATCTCACCCAATTTTATCTCTATGATATCATCAAATTCAGCTTCATCTGCTGACAGTTCTTTGAAATCTTTTTCTCTTTTTTGAGATCCAAGGAATTGTTTTGTCATGTTATCCGACGGAAAGATGGATGTTGTCAATCCAAGCTCTGCACCCATATTTGTTATGGTTGATCTTTCTGGGACGGTCAATGTTTTGACTCCATCCCCAAAATATTCAAAAATCTTTCCAACACCTCCTTTGACAGAGTATTTTTTTAAGAGATAAAGAATGATGTCTTTTGCAGAAACCCAGTCATTAAGTTTTCCTATAAGTCTTATACCTACAACTTTGGGCATTGATAGATAGAAGGGATAGCCTGCCATTGCTGCTGCAATATCTAATCCACCTACGCCTATTGCTAAGGAAGCTATGCCTCCTGCTGTTGGAGTATGTGAGTCAGATCCTGTCAAAGTTTTTCCTGGTTTGGCAAAACGTTCTAAATGAACCTGATGACAGATGCCATTGTTCGGCTTTGAGAAGATTATCCCATAGTTGTCTGCAAATGTCTCCAGAAATTCTATGTTTTGCTGGCCTGTTTCTGAAATATTATGGTCAACATAACTTACTGAAAGATCTGTCTTGACTTTTTTTATATTTAGGGCTTCAAATTGAAGATAAGCCATTGTGCCGGTCGCATCTTGCGTCAGAGTTTGGTCTATCCTTATAGCTATCTCTTTTCCTTCATTAAGTTCCCCTTCTACAAGATGCTGTTTTATAATCTGCTTTGCAACTGACATTGAGAATATGGATTTTATATGGTTTTAAATAGATTTTGGTTAATGGCTTTCTAAGCCTCAGCTAAAATATGTTCATCCCATAAAGAAGGACTACTCCATAGGCTCTTCATCGGCTAATTAGGCCAATGATGGATTACAATATCAGTTTAATAATTTATGGGTAATCTTTTTAAACTAAGTTGGCTTTTTCTCGGTATGTGTGGAATTATTGGGATATTTGGAAGAAATGAAGCTGTTAAGCTAGTTCTCAAAGGTTTAGATATTTTAAAGAATAGGGGCAAGGATGGATTTGGACTTTATTATGATGATAAAAAATATTTTGATAAAGATTTAAAGAAATTAAAAGTTGGTAAGAGTAAAGATTGTATAGGGCATTGTTTGCATTCTGTCGTCGGTTTTGTAGAACAACCATTGGCTGGAAAGGGAATACTTGCTGCTAATTGTGAGATATATAACTGGAAAGAGTTGGGAAAAGCTAAGAATGATTCTGAAATGCTGTTAAGGCTACTTGATAAGAAAAATATTTCAGAAGTCTTGAAATCGTTAGATGGAGTTTATGCTTTTGCTTATCTGATAGAGGATGAGCTATACCTAGCCAGGGATATAATCGGTGTTAAGCCTTTGTGGTATAGCCACTCAGATGGTTTTGCGTTTGCTTCTGAGAAAAAGGCGTTAGAGAAGCTTGGTTATCTTGATATCAATGAGTTAAATCCCAGGAAAATCTTGAAGTATCATATTAAAGAGAATAAGGTTGAATTTATCGATAGAGAATTCTTTAGGATTGAACCTGAAATAAAAGATAAGAAAGAAAGGATAGTAGATAAAGTCAATGAATTGTTTTATGATGCTTTGATAAAAAGAGTTCCTGATAAAAAATTTGGAGTATTGTTTTCTGGTGGAATCGATTCAACATTCATCTCTTATCTATTGAAAAAGAAGAAAAAGGATTTTACCTGTTATACTGCTGTCCTGGATGAACCTAAGTTGAGGGTTCCTGAGGATTTAGTTTATTCTGAGAGGATTGCTAAGGAGTTAGGATTGAAGCTGAAGGTGATCAAGATCAGATTAAAAGATATTGAAAAATATCTGAAGGTCATCGTTCCTTTGATAGAAGATTCTAATGTTGTTAAGGTTGGGGTAGCATTAACATTTTATGCTGCTTGTGAACAAGCAAAGAAAGATGGCTGCAAGGTAGTATTTTCTGGATTAGGAAGTGAGGAAATATTTGCTGGTTATCAGAGGCATAGAGAAAGTTTGAACATAAATAAAGAATGTGTTTCTGGATTGTTAAAAATGTATGAAAGGGATATGTATAGAGATGATGTAATAACTATGTTCAATAACCTGGAGTTAAGGCTGCCATTTTTAGATAAGAGATTAGTCGAATACAGCTTAAGGATACCTGCTAAGTATAAGATTGCTGATGGTGAGGAGAAACATATTTTACGTGAGGCAGCAAGAAAGTTAAAGTTGAATGAAGATTTTTGTATCAGGAAGAAAAAGGCTGCACAGTATGGGTCTAATTTTGATAAGGCCATACATAAATTATCTAAGAAGAACAAATTTAAGTTTAAATCAGAGTATCTAAAACAGTTTTATCCTGCACATAATGTTAAACTAGGGGCGTTAGTTAGTTCTGGAAAAGATAGTATCTATGCAATTTATGTGATGTTAAGACAAAATTATTCTGTTGATTGTTTGATCACTATCAAAAGCAAGAATCCTGATTCCTATATGTTTCATACACCAACTGTTGATTTAGTTAAACTGCAGGCTGAATCAATGGGAATTCCGCTGATTGTTGTTGAAACTGAAGGTGAAAAGGAAAAGGAATTAGATGATCTGAAAAAGGCTTTGGAAGAGGCTAAGAAAAAGTATAGAATACAGGGAGTTGTTAGCGGTGCGATATTCTCTAATTATCAGCGTGAGAGAGTTGAAAAAGTTGCTGATGGATTGGGTTTGAAGATTTTTTCGCCTTTGTGGCATAAGAATCAGGAAACATACCTTAGGGAATTGATCCATAATGGATTTAAGTTCATAATCACAAAAGTTATGTGTGATGGATTGGATAAAAGTTGGTTAGGGAAAGAGATAACACTTGAAGATGTTGATAAGTTAGTTGAACTGGATAAGAAGATTGGAATTAATGTTGCTGGTGAAGGTGGTGAGTATGAGAGCCTGATGGTCTATGGGCCTCTGTTTAATAAGAAGATTAAAGTGGATTACGATATTAAAGTAGAGTCTAAGAATGTTGCTGAATTGATCATCAAGAAGTCTAGCTTAATATAAGTTATATTTATAAATTAAAAAGTGTTCTCGAGCATTATGGGATATAAAGAAGGATATCTATGTAGGACAGTAGATAGCATTATTGCTCAAGTGGATTTTCAAGATATGAATCCTGATAGTAAGCAATATGGTCCTGAAGAGAATGTTGCTAGGTTTAGGATAGATCCAGATAGTGATGTGGGAAAAATAATGGTGGATTATCTGCATAGATATAGGAGGATGAAGGAGAGGAGCATCGAAGATGAGATATTAAGTGGTGATATTAATCCAGAGGTGGGTTACTATATGAGTAGTGGTGCACTGTTAGGATTTTTATTTGGGAGAATCTTGGGAAGTGTGGTTGGAGCTTATGTTGGTTATAAAGTTGCAAATAAAAAAGGACATTATGGATTATTCAAGAAAACTACTAATAAAGATAAGCTAAAAAACGAGGCTAAAAGATTATTGATGGATAAAGTGTTGGGAAAAATTGTATAAAATAACAGAAGATATTGCTAAACAAGTTATGGCAAAGATTGTTGGTGAATTGGTCTGGAGTTATAATATTTTTAGAAATCTTCATAAGTTTGATAGGGAAATCATCCATGATGCTATTGAAGAAGGCAATTTTGTACTTAAAGATGGATGTATAATAGCTAATGGTAAGAAGATAGAACTTATTTCAATCACATATGATTATTTAGTTGATCAAATTGTGGCTTTAGAGAGATACCCCCATCTTGCTAAAAGAGTTGAGACATTTGAAGGTGCTAGGAGAATTTGGGCTAATTATGTTTATGCTAATAAAGCAAATGATGAATACTTAAGAAAATACCCCACATATGGTTTATTTGCTCCGACATATAGGAGATTTATCGAAGGTTCTGAAGATTTAGAAATTCTAGTAGCTGGAGCTAGCTGCCCATTTACTGTCGAACAAGTTATGAATTTAACTTCTGTTTATCCTGCAAATGTAACTGTTGCAGATAAGTCTAAGGTATTGATAGAACTAGTATCAGAAAGTGGACTAGATGTTAGAACAAAATTGTGTAATTTTGGTGATAGATGTGAAACAGATAGACTTGGATATTTTGATGTAATCTTATGTAATGGTATATTTCAAGGGAATACAAGAACTGGTGAAATATATAGGATTGTAGAGAATCTTGTACAAATATCTTATCAAGGAGTTATAATTACTCAAGCTACGTACGATGGCAAGGAAGAGACTATTGAAGAAGTTAAAGAATGTTTTAGCAAAGAGTTACCAATCATAAAGATAGCTGACATAGGTGATGCCTTGAGATTTTCTGATATGCCCAGTATGCAAGAATTAACTCAACAAACATATAAAGGCGTAAGAAAAAGTCAGAGTTCTTTCTATGTTCTGTTTAGAAAATAAAATTAAAAATAAAAAATAGATTAATTAGATTGTTTCTAAATATTTCTTCAGTTCCCATTCAGAAACACTGAGCCTGTATGCATCCCATTCTGCTTTTTTAGCAGCTACATAAACTGGATATGTGTGTGGGCCTAGTGTTTCCTGCACCACTTTATCCTGTTTAAGTTCATACAAAGCATGTCCAAGTGATTCTGGAATAGTATCTATTCCTTTTTCCGCTAGCTTTGCCTCATCATACTTGTAGACATCTTCTTCAACTGGTTCTGGCGGAGTGAGTTTATTTTTGATTCCATCTAAACCACACTTGATCATCACTGCAAATGCCAAGTAAGGATTGCAGCTTGGATCTGGACATCTTATTTCTGCTCTTGTCGCTTGTTCTCTTCCTGGGCTATACCTTGGTATCCTAATCAAAGCTGATCTATTAACCTGTCCCCAACAAAGATAAACTGGCGCTTCATAACCTGGAACTAATCTTTTATAAGAGTTCACTGTTGGAGCTAGTACTGATGACATCGCTTTAACGTGTTTAAGCTGGCCTGCAATAAATCTCTTTGCTGTTTCGCTTAATTTATACCTGTCTTTCTCATCAAAGAATAGGTTTTTTCCTGTCTCTTTATCAAAAAGGCTTTGATGTACATGCATACCTGAACCGTTTTCTCCAAATATTGGTTTAGGCATAAAAGTTGCATGTAAGCCATGGTTTTGGGCAATTGACTTAACTACATGCTTAAATGTAATTGCGTTATCTGCTGTTGCCAAAGCTTTCCCGTATTTAAAGCCAATTTCGTGCTGGCCTGGAGCGACTTCGTGGTGGGATGCTTCTACCTCTAAACCCATTGACTCAAGCGATTTGATAATGTCTCTTCTTACTTTTACTGCCAGATCTAAAGGAGAGAAATCAAAATAGCCTGCATTGTCATGTGTTGTTGGCCTTAGGGTTCCGTCTTCATTTGGCTTGAATAGGAAGAATTCCAGTTCTGGCCCTACATAATAATCATAACCTGCTGCTTCTGCTTCTTTGAGTGCTTTTTTTAGTATATATCTTGGATCTCCTTCAAATGGTTTGCCATCTGGTGTGTAGACATCACAAATTATCCTTGCTGTTGATTCTTCTCCAGTTTCCCAAGGCAGTAAACAATATGTATCTGTGTCTGGCATCAAAAGCATGTCTGATTCACAGATTCTTGTAAATCCTTCTATTGAAGAACCATCAAACCATGTCCCTTTTTCCAAAGACTCTGCCAACTTATGTGTTGGGATCGTTACAGACTTGATGATACCATGTATATCTGTAAACTGGAGCTGTATAAATCTTACTCCATCTGATTCTACTTTATCTAATACTTTTTTATTTGCTGCTTCATTCATTTTTAAACCACCTTTTCAATTTTTTTTATCTTTTTTAGCTCATCTGAATCGCCACCTATTGCAGCAATCCCCTTCTCACCTGTTCTTATCCTAATGCAGTCAAACAGGTCCAATATAAATATCTTGCCATCACCTATATGGCCGCCGTTGCTCCTTGCACCTTCTGTTATCGCTTTTACTGTTTTATCAACAAAACTTTCATTTACTGAGATCAATAACATCACTTTTCTATGTAAATTTACTTCTTCTATGATTCCCCTATATTCTGTCTCATATCCCCTTTGTTGACCGCATCCTTTTACGTCAATTACAGTCATCATCCTTACTCCTTTATCCCAAAGAGATTGCTTAACATCCCTTAATTTTTCTGGCCTTACTATGGCTAATATCATCTTCATTTTTATCACCTAGCTAGTTGCAGATATCGGAAAGTCTGCATATGCTTCTGCTCCGTGTTCTGCAAGATCAACTCCTTTGAGCTCTTCTTCTCTTGTCACTCTTAATCCGACGACTATATCAATTAATTTGAATACTATATACATCGACACTATAACAAACAGGGCTACTGTAAATGTACCTAATGCTTGTATACCTAACAATGTAAATCCCCCACCTAAAAGCAAACCTTGTGTCTCGTGGAATATCCCTACTGCCAATGTTCCAAAAATACCGCATAAACCATGGACTGCGATCGCCCCAACAGGATCATCTACCTTTATCTTATCCATGAACAATACTCCATACACTACTATGAAACCTGCAATAATCCCTATGATGATTGAACTTAGTGGTTGTACAAATGCACATCCTGCTGTTATTGCCACTAATCCTGCCAATGCCCCATTCATGGTCATACCAAAGTCTGGTTTGCCATACTTAACCCAAGTTATAAACATGGCCACTATTGCTCCTGCTGCAGCTGATAAGTTTGTGGTTACTGCAATTTTTGAGATTAAATGATAATCCATTCCAGATAAAGTAGATCCTGGATTAAAACCAAACCATCCAAACCATAAGATAAACGTACCTAGTGCGGCTAGAGGAAGATTATGACCTAGTATTGCATTTGGTTTTCCGTCTTTAGTATATTTGCCAATTCTTGGGCCCAATAATACTGCCCCAATAAACGCTGCTGATCCACCCACTGTATGGACAACTGTTGAACCTGCAAAATCAAGGAAACCGATTCCTGATAACCATCCTCCTCCCCATACCCAATGTCCAACTAATGGATAGATTAAAGCAGAGATTATGAATGAATACAATATATATGCTTTAAACTTTAATCTTTCAGCTAATGCGCCTGCTACAATAGTTGCTGCAGCTGCTGCGAAAACTACCTGAAAAAACCAGAATGCTAAAGTGGGAATACCATTCATTTCTGCAGGTAACCCTAAAAGCATAAACCCTGTTTTTCCAAATAATAAAGTCCCTGCTCCGAACATTATAGCAAACCCAAATATATAATAGCCAATAGATGCAGCTGCAAAGTCTAGCATATTCTTCATCAAGATGTTAACCGCACTTTTTGCTCTGACAAAGCCGGCTTCAACCATACCGAAGCCTGCCTGCATGAAGAATACCAGAAATGCTGAGACTAAAACCCATATTGTATTGATTGCGTTATGGATTGTTTCTATGTCTCCTTCTTCTGCAAAAACTATAGTTGAGAATACTATCACTAAAATAAAGAAAATTGCTGTTTTTCTTATAATTCTCATTTGAATGCCTCCATTTTTATGATTTATTGAAAATTCTTTCCTTTTATATAGTTATTTGTAGTTTTTATAAACAAATGTTTAATTAAAAACGAAATATTTAAATATATGTTTAATTTAACCATTAATAATTGAATGATAATAAACAAATGTAGTTGTTAAAATGGATATAGATAACGTCGATAAAGCAATATTAAATGCCCTGATAGCGCATTCAAAACTGTCATTTAGAGATATTGCTAAAGAGGTAAAGGTGTCTGTTGCTACTGTGATGCATAGAGTTAAGGCTTTAGAAAAAGAAGGGATTATCAAAAAGTATACTACTGTTGTAGATTATGAAAAATTAGGGTATGATGTCGAGGTTATGATTGAATTGGAGATATCTAAGGGTAAGTTATTTGAAGTTGAAAGAAGAATCGCTACACACCCTAATGTTTTTGCTGTCTATGATTTAACAGGAAGGTTTGATGCTGCAGTTTTGGCTAGATTTAAAACAAGAAGGCAGATGGATAATTTTCTGAAACATATACAGACTTTTGATTTTATTGAAAGAACAAATACCAGAATGATACTTAATACTGTTAAAGAAAAAAGAGTAAGTGTGGAATGATAGAATGATTAAAGCTTGCTTATAAGAACAGATTCTTCTTTTCCTGTTTTCATATCTTTAATTTTTACTTTGTCCTGTTTTAATTCGTCTGGACCTAAGATTATGACTTTCTTTGCTTTGATCGAGCCTGCATACTTAAACTGGTTACCTATGTTTCTCTGCATCAGGTCTATTTCAACAATGTTAGTTTTTCTTAATTTGTCTGCTATCTCCATTGCCTTTTCCTTTACTTCTTCATTTATGGTCACTATGAGATAATCAGGTGCTAAATCTGCTTTCGGGATAGTCCCTTTGTCTTTCAGCAATAAAGATAAGGTAGCATAACCAATTGCAAACCCTGTTGCTGGTGTTGGCTGGCCGCCGAATAATTCCACCATTTTGTCGTACCTTCCGCCACCTGCTAAAGCCCTATATTCTTGTTTAGTATCAAATATCTCAAATACATTTCCAGTATAATAAGCTAAACCGCGGGCAGTAGACAAATCTATCTTTATGAATTCTTTTTTATTCTTTAATAACCTTAAGATAGAAGATAATTCATCAAAACCTTGTTGTGCAAGCTGATTTAATTTCTTCAGATCTTTGATATCTGACCTTAGAATATCATTTATCTTAACTGGGTCTATCTTTAATTTCTTAACTTCAGAATTAAACTCTTCTTCAGTCATCTTGTCTTTCTTGTCTATAATCTTGATAAGTTCTGGAATATTCTTTTTATCTGCAATGTCTTGCAATAATCCCTCTAAAAGCTGCCTATTATTAAGTTTGATAAAAAAGTCTTTTTTTGTTAAGCCTAATGAAGTCAAACAATCGATTGCTAATTTTATTATCTCTGCATCTGCTTCTGGCTTGTTGCTCCCGAATAGTTCAAAACTTGCCTGATAGAATTCCCTTAGGCGGCCTGCCTGCGGCTTTTCATAACGCCACATCCTTGAGATGGTAAACCATTTTACTGGTTTTTGCATCTCTTTTTGTTTTTCAATAAACAATCTTGCCGTAGGCACAGTTAGATCAAACCTTAACCCAAATTTTTCATCTCCTCTTTTATCTAAAGTAAATATCTGGGTCTTTATCTCCTCGCCTTCTTTTTTTGTCAGCAGATCAAGATTCTCAAATGCCGGGCTTTCTATCTCCTTAAAATTATAGTTGATAGCCTGCTGCCTAATCGAATCGAATATGAATTCTTTTGTTTTAAAATCCTCTGGATAAAAGTCCACAGTTCCTTTTGGTTTTTTATAAGCCATAATACTAGAATATATCACTGTTTATTTTTAAATGTTTTTATAAAAGAAAAAGAAAAAATTAACAAACTGGAATTGGTATAGGAATCATCTTTTTAGCTATCAAGTACATTAGAACCATACCAACAATAAATGCAACTACTGCTAAAAATATCGGATGTGTTATGAATCCTTTTTTGTTCATTGTTTATCACCTTTTTTTATAATGATACTCACATTTTGATTCAAGAACTATATAAAAGTTTCTATTTTAAAAACTTCAGAAAGTTTTATAAAGAAATTAGTGACTCTTTTTATCTTATCTGCCCTTGTAGCTTAGTAGGTAGAGCGTGCGACTGTTATTGCCAACTTTGTTGTCAATCTGACAACAAAACGTTGTGGTAATCGCAAGGCCGGCAGTTCGAGTCTGCCCAGGGGCGTTTGGATTAGATTTATTCTAATCCTTTTTGATCGGCTCCGTGGCTTAGCCTGGCTAGAGCGCTCGACTGATAATCGAGTGGTCCCGTGTTCAAAGTGTAAGAAGTGATCTTCTGCATTGAAAGTCACGGCGGAGCCATTCATTTTCTGGAATATTTTTTCTTAAATAAGTAGTAACTCCTCTAGAGTTTAATATATGATTAACCACCATAAAGTTTATATAGAAGTTGTGTATTAAAAAATAACAACAAATACCAATAAAGGAGGGGATTTTAGTATGAGAAAAAAATTCTTAATGGTAAGCCTAATATTAGTTTTACTGATCAGTTCTTGTGCAATAGGTGCTTCTGCATTTGAATTTGGCAAGTGGGTCAAGAATGTGTTAGGAATCCAAGAGATGGAACAAGAACAAACAGAAATATTTGTTCCTATAGATGAAATAAAAATACAGGAAGAAAAGAAAGTTGAAGAAGTCAAGAAGGAAGATGTTAAACAGGAAGTAAAGGTTGAAGAAATAAAAGCAGAGACTAAAGATGTAGCTAAAGAAGAGAAGAAAGTTGAAGAAATTAAACAGGAAGTAAAGAAAGAAGAAACCAAAGTTCAGGATAAAAATGCAAAAGTTATAATCGTTAAAGAGACTGAAAAGGTAAGTTTAGCAATAAGTGCTGAAGATCCTGACAAGGATAACTTAATTTTTCAATACACTTCACCATTAGATAAAAATGGAGAATGGCAGACTAATTATGGGGATGCCGGAGAATATACAGTTACAATAACTGTATCTGACAGTAAATTATCTGTATCAGAAGATGTGCTGGTCATAGTAAATAAGAAAGAAGAAGCACCTACCATAACTAAATTCTCACCTGATAAATTAACACTCACTGCTAATGAGAATAGTGAGATAGAGTTTAGTGTTGTTGCGACTGATAAGAATAATGATAAGGTAACCTATTCATGGATATTAGATGGAAAGGAAGTCTCAAAGAGTGAGAAATATCTGTACAAAGTGAATTATGATGCAGCTGGAAAACACACTATCAATTTGGTTGTTTCAGATGGAACATTAGAAACGACAAAGGAATGGTCAGTTGAAGTCAAGAATGTGAATAGGGCGCCTGAATTAGAGAAATTGAAAGATATAAAGGTTAAAGAGACTGAAACGATCAAGATAAGCCCTAAAGCTACAGATGCTGACGGTGACAAGATAAAGTTTACCATATCTAATCCGATTGGAGATGATGGTGAATGGAAAACAACCTATGATAATGCAGGAGAATATAATGTAAAGGTAACTGCGTCTGATGGTACTGATGAGGCAAGCCAGACTATCAAAGTAACTGTTGAAAATGTCAATAGGGCGCCTGTTATAAAGGATATTGTCCAAAAATAATTTTTTTCATTTTTTGGATTTGTTGGGGGTAAAATGAAAAGATTGCTAGCAATGCTATTATTTTTTTTGATTCTTTGTGAGTTAGGTGTCTCATTAAAAACCATAAAAGTTAATGAGACTGATCTTGTAAATTTAGTCCCTGATAGCTATGATCCTGATAATGACACATTGAACTACTCATTCACTGAACCATTGGATAAAAATGGACAATGGCAGACTGATTATGGTGATGCTGGAGAGTATGATATAAATATCACTGTAACAGATGGTGAACTTTCGGCTTCTGAAGATGTAATGCTTATTGTTGAAAAGAAAGAAGCTGCTCCGATCATCGACTATTATCTCCCTAAGGAGGATTCCAGCTTGGATGAAGGTAATTCAATAGATTTTGAGATAAGTGCGAATGACCCTAATCATGATGAAGTAAGTTATATCTGGTATGTAGATGATGAAAAGGCTGGAGACGAACAAAAGTTTACCTACAAGCCAACTTATTTTGATGCTGGTAAACATAATGTAAAAGCAGTTGCATCTGATGGAAAGATGGAAAATGTCAAAGAATGGGATATTGATGTAAATAAAGTAGATAGAACAAAACTTTTGGATAATTTTAAAGATATTGAGATTGTTGAGACTGAAAAAGTATCATTTGAATTACCTGATTTCGAGGATTATAATCTAAAATATAGTATATCTGACCCGGTAGGTGATGATGGTGTCTGGGAAACTGGTTATGATGACTCTGGAGAATATGATGTAACAATCAAGATTGAAGATGGCAAATTTGTTGCTGAGAAAAAAATAAAGATAATTGTAAATAATAAAGATAGGGCACCGGTATTTGATTCAATAAGTAATGTTAAATTTAAAGAAAATCAAAAAGCAGATGTGAGAATAGGTGCAACTGATCCTGATGGCGATGAAATAACGATCTATGCTGAAAATATGCCAGCTGGCGCTATTTTTTCTGATAATACGTTTAGCTGGGAAACAAGTTATGATACTGTCAGGAAAGAAAACATATTAGATACTGTGTTAGGCAAATTCCATCTGTTAAGCAGAAGTTTTTATGTTACATTTGTTGCTAAAAGTAATGATATGGAGACGAGGAAAGTTGTTAAGATAGTTGTTTCAGATGTCAATAGGGCACCTACTATAAGCTTGCCTGAAGAAATAGTCATCAATGAAGGAGAATTGTTAAAGATTGTGGCTGATGTCAGTGATCCCGATGGTGATGCTGTTAAGTATACTTGCTCTGGTTGGATAGAGACATGTGAATATAACACTAATTATGGTGATGAGGGAGTCTATGTTGTAAAAGTAACTGTAACAGATGATTTCTTGTTTGATTCTAAAGAAGTGATCATAAGAGTCAATAATGTAAATCAAGAACCTACCTTAATCTTTAAAGATGGAAAGGTCAAAGAAGGAGATAAAATTGAGATATCTGTTAATGCTACTGATCCAGATAAGGATGAGATTATCATTACTGCATTAAACCTGCCTGAAAACGCTTCATTTGAAAATAATATATTTAGTTGGGTTCCTGGATTTGATTTTACAGATGATATGTCTAATGCAACAATAACTTTTTTAGCCAGCGATAATACTACTGAAGTAAAAAAAGAGATGGTAATACAAGTAAAGAATGTTAACCTTGGTCCTCAGATAATAAATGCCTCACCCATAGGTACATTTTCCACATATCCTGGTAAACAGATAAAATTTAAGATAGATGCTACAGATTTTGAAAATGATATGTTAACCTATAAGTGGAAGTTTGGCCTGTTTGAAGAATATAATGCAACTCCTGTCCATTTGAGAACGTTTACAACTCCTGGATATAAGAAGGTCACTGTGGTGGTCAGTGATGATGAAAAATCGGCTGAATATACATGGAATGTGACTGTGTTGGCTCCTGAAAAGAAGATTGTTAAAAAAACTGCTGAACCTGTTGTTGAAAAAAAGGTAGTTGTAGTTGAAAAGCCTAAGGTGCAAGAACCAGTTAAAGAAAGTGTTGAAAAAATCACTGAAGAAGAGCCTAAACAGGATTATATATATGACAGATATTCTATCATACATAATGGTAAAATTGTAGAAGAAAAAGCACAGAAGATCATAGTTAAGGGATAATGAGAAAGATAATCTTATTGACCATCATTTTTTTATTAAGTGTACAGTTTACAGCTTCTCTTCCTTTATGGTATGAGCCTTCTGTTTACTTAGGTGCTGATTCTTATGGAACCAATAGACCTTATTTGAAAAATATCCCGGATATCAGAGCCATAGAAAAAGATATAATCAAGATAATACCTGATGCTGTGGATCTTGATGGAGACAATCTGACTTATTATATAACCAGACCAATAGGAGATGATGGCGGATGGAAAACTAATTATAATGATGCTGGAGAATATAAAGTGATGGTCATCGCTTTTGATGGGATCAACCAAACAATCCATATTGTCAATGTTAAAGTATATAAGAGATATATATTTATGCCTAATGTGTGGGATATTGTATAATGGAAAAGTTTTAATTATATCTTATGTTCTTTATTTTAGATGAAAATAAAACAGATTACTGATGATGATTCTGTAAATCTGGCCTTGGATACCATATATATGGGAAAACAGGCCATCGTATTTGTAAATACGAAAAAATCTGCTGAAAAAACAGCTGAAGAGATTGCTGTAAAGATCAAGGATATCTCTTTGAACGAATTGAGTGAACAAGCAATCGCTGCCTTGACAAAGCCCACTAAACAATGTGAAAGATTATCAAGGGTTGTTAAGAAAGGCGTTGCTTTCCATCATGCTGGATTAGTTGCAAAACAAAGGGAACTGATAGAAGATAATTTCCGTTCTGGTAAAATCAAAATAATCTGCAGCACCCCTACGTTAGCAGCTGGACTAGACTTACCTGCTTTCCGAACTATCCTTAAAGATCTTCGCCGTTTTGGACATAGAGGCCTGAATTATATCCCTGTTCTTGAATATCTGCAGATGGCTGGGAGGGCTGGGAGGCCAAAATTTGACTCGTATGGTGAGGCTATCTGTATCGCTTCTTCTGAGGCTAATAAAGATGAATTGGTTGATAGGTATATAAACGGCGAACCAGAGGAGATATATTCTAAGCTGGCTGTTGAACCTGTATTAAGGATGTATGTATTGAGTCTTATAGCTTCAGAATTTGTCAATGAGAAAAAAGAATTGTTTGATTTCTTCTCGAAAACTTTTTTTGCACATCAATTTGAGGATCTGGAGAAAATAAATTTGCTTATCGAGAAGATATTGGGGTTGTTGGAAGAGTGGGAATTTATC
>JBDRQV010000119.1:0-2345 GCA_043826105.1 Nanobdellota archaeon
GAATTGATTTTTTTAGATAAGTATTGGCCCGAATTCACTAAAAATGATCTAAGACAATGCATCTTAGAATACGAAAAAAGGCAAAGGCGTTTCGGGGAATAGGTGTTTAGTTTGGATAAATATGAGCAATTTAAAAAACATATAACTGAATCTGCAGAGAAATTTAAAAAGATAGATAAAAAAGAGACAATAAGGTTGATATCTCACTTAGATGCAGACGGGATTGCAGCAGCTTCTCTGATCATAAGGCTGCTGAATAAAGATAACAGGAGCTATTCTATCTCTATCGTGACTCAGCTAAACAAAGAAGTGATAACAGCCCTATCTAAAGAATCTTATAAATGTTTTATATTCACAGATCTAGGTTCTGGGCAATTGAATGCAATTGAAGAGATATTAGGGGATAGGAAGATAGTTATCCTTGACCATCACCAGCCTGAAAAAACAGATATAAAAGATAATATAATCCATGTCAATCCGCATCTTTTTGGGATAGATGGCAGCAATGAGATCTCAGGCGCAGGAGTTGTCTATTATTTTGCCTCAGCAGTCGATGAAAGCATGAAAGAATTAGCTCATGTGCCTATAATCGGAGCCATAGGAGATATCCAGGAAGAGCACGGTTTTGCAAAGCTCAATAAGGATATTTTAGAAGAAGCGATCAAAAGAGACAAGATAAAAGTTATCAAAGGCCTAAGAGTTTTTGGTGCCCAGACAAGACCTCTCCATAAGGTTCTTGAATATTGTACTAATCCATTTATACCAGGTGTTTCAGGTTCTGAATCAGGCGCTATCCAATTTCTGCATCAGATAGGCATTGAGCCAAGAGATGTAAAAGGATGGAGAAAGATAGTGCATCTATCTGACGAAGAATTAAAAAAGCTTGCAGCAGCGATAATCATGAAAAGAGTAGATGAAGAAAAGCCAGAAGAGATAATAGGTGATGTTTATATATTGCCTAACGAAGCAAAAGAAAGTCCGACAAGGGATGCAAAAGAATTTGCCACCTTGCTTAATGCATGTGGAAGGCTAAGCAAAGCATCATTAGGGATAGGTGCTTGTTTAGGCGATAAGAAAATAAAAGAAAAAGCAATAAGGAGCATGATGGATTACAAGAAAGAGATTGTAAATGCATTAAACTGGTACGAGAGGAGCAAGGAATCAGAACAAGTGATAAAAGGCAAAGGCTATATGATCATCAACGCCAGAGATAATATCTTGCCTACTATAGTAGGTACTATGGCTTCTATAATATCCAAATCTAACAGTATCGAACCAGGAACTTTAATCTTATCTATGGCTGACCTTCTTGATGGCAACACAAAAGCGTCTTTAAGAGTAGCAGGATTAAAACAGGATGTGGATCTATACAACATAATCAAAGAGATATCTGGAAGGGTGGCAGGCTCTGAAGCAGGAGGACATATGTATGCTGCAGGAGCGATGCTATCGACTGAAAAAGAGATAGAATTTATACAGGCAGCCAAAGATATTCTAGAGAAAAAAGCAATGGAAGAGAAGATAGTGTGATTATATCTATATTTTATCTCCTTTTACAATTATGTTCATGATATGATAATTGTTTATTACTCTTCTAAACTCAGGATTTTGTACAACTCTTTTCCCATCATGCAGTCCAACTTCATACCATGGATATTCATAGTTAGATAAGAATATTCCCGGAGGTACATTGTTTAGTCTAAGCCTACCATACACTTTATCATCATGTGCCATCAAAGCAGAAAATAGGCGTATATCAGCTTCTCCATCCTTAATCACAAGCTTTAGGTCTAAGCTCATTAAAAAAGTGTTTCCAGAATAATCCATTTTATATATAATAAGTTAAAGAAAAAAAATTAAAGGTTTAATCTGACATTGTCTATATGTTCAGCAATCTCTGTTCCTTTTTTTGTCAGGCTCAATAACTTTAATCTTCCTTGTTTATCAAAGTTTACCAGACCTTCTCTCTCTATCTGTTGAAGGATCTTAACAACATGAGAATAAGTGCAGTCAATCTGCTTTGCCAGACTTGAAGCATATACATTGCCTTTGGCATTCTTAAGGTGGACCAACATCATAGCTGGTTTTTCTCGAAAAAAAACATTAAAAATTTCTTTATTCTGCATCTGAACTACCCCCGTATAATCTAAACTATAGATTAGGATAATCATTATGTATTATATAAATCTTTCGAAACAATAGAAATGTGATGACTGAATCTGAAAAAATATTTTTTAATGTTTAAAATTTTGCCCCCTCACATCTTTTTTATTTGCTGCAAATTCTGTAAAAATAATATACGCCTTACCCACAATTAACAAAATTTTTAAACACTTAAATTAAAT
>JBDRQV010000120.1:0-2245 GCA_043826105.1 Nanobdellota archaeon
AAAATAAACAAAAGATTTATAAAGTATTCTGGATTTATTCATCTCGATGAAGTACTTTAGCAGTATTAGAAGTAGTCTTGAAAATATTTATGATAGTGCTAAGAATATTGGAAGATCAGTTTTAAAAAATGTTAAAGCAGATATAATCGGCCTGACAGCACTAAGCATAGTAGCAGTAGGTGTTGTTGGGCTGCCTCAAAAAGGCCATTGCGAAACCCCATATCAGAATTCTGCCTATGTCTATACTATTGAAAAAGGCGACACATTATGGGATATTGCCCAAAGACATAATCTTCCTTTTGATGATATCAAAAGATTCAACCCGCATATCAAAGAACAGAATGGCAGTTACGATAATCTAAAGATAGGCGACAGGATAAGGACCATCCCATATACACATGAAGTAAAGCCCGGAGAAACATTATGGGGCATAGCAAAAGCACACGGCGTCCCATTAAGTTATCTGGAACAAAATAATCAATTTCTTAACGATAGAAACTGCGGAAGTAGAAAAGGCTCTGCTTGTTTATATCCTGGAGATGTGATATCTTTTCCAGATTACAATGCTGAAACAGGACAGATAGGTCAACAGTACCAGCAGGAAAATAAAAGTGCAGGAAATGATGGAAAACATAATGTTAAAAAAACAAAAACTTCAAAAAGCAAAAAACGATCAAGAAGTAAACAAGCAGCAGAGCCTGCACCTGGTAAAAATGATTCAAGCCATGATACCCAAAGCAAAAGCCATGATACCCAAGGCAATGATACAGTAGATAATTCAGGAAATTCTTCAGCCTCACTTGATGAAGTAGTCAATGATCACATAGGTAATGGTACTGCTGCAGACGGAGATATAATTGTAGATATGGCTGCAGATAACACTACAACTGGTTACACCGATACAACAAGCATAACATCAGGCCATAAATTAGAAGACACTATAGCGCCATATGCTATTACAGCCCATGGATTAAATCCAGATCTTCCGGAAATACTGCAAGGATATTCTATGCCAGAATGTATGTCTGCAGATAGGTATAAAGAACTGGGCCAGATCGGAGAATATGTAACTAACCATACTGTCAAAGAAACAGCAGAACATTTTGGTTATTCAGAAACCACAATATATAACAGGCTTCATCAGTTAGAAGAAAACACTGGCGTAAGGGTCGTAGGGACTGGCAAATATAAAGGAGAAAGGATAGTTGTAAAGCTTCCTGGACAATATATTGATGAAAAGATTACAGTCGAAAACTGGAGAAGTTTCAATGGTGGAAATTATGTTATACATTTCCAGACAGCAGACGATATTCATGACCCCATCTCAGTCAGGGTTAATGGCAGATACCAAAAGATAACACCCATAAAAACAGAAAATAGCGTTTATGTTGCATCCATCTCATTAGATGACCTGGTAGGATGCCAGGAGTTAGAAGAAAAAAAACAGACAGCCACATTACCCGAAGATATCCATCAGAGCTTTAAAGTATTATTTCTAAATGAAGCAGGACCTACAATAAGGTCTCTTGACAATATATTTGATAATTATTTACAAGAAGATCTGTCTGGAAAAGGCACAGTTAGCCTTTCATTATATCAGCAGGGAGACAATGGATATAATGTCCAGACCACCATACCTGATATGGTAAATCTTGCTGCCAGATTATTTTCAGACCGTGCAATAGATGACAGGGAACTTTTTGGATTCTGGAGTTTCGGATCTGATCTGAATAGATTTCTTAAAGATAAAAAGATAAATATCCCTCATCCATCAACACTTGAAGGATTCTTAAGGACAATATGGTCTATGGATGAGATAGATCCCGCAGATGGACGTAGAGATAACATGTTAAAGCTTGATTATTCACTATCAGGCCAGCCAGTAACAGTCCATCCTGACAGTTATTTCCAAAACAGGCCAAGAGACATGTTCAATATTTCGCATTCAGACTTCATAAGTTATTTAGTAAATGATGAAGGCAGATTAGGCCAGATGGTAAAATCCATATATTTCCTAAGGTTCCTTGAAGAAAATGACCTAAAGTCATTAGCCAGCTATGACCCCGGAGACGGAAAAAGAGTATTCGCTTCCCTTGATGATGATCTGATTGTTCAAAGATTAAGAGATGATGGAATACCTGGTTTCCAGCCGATAAAGAAGAATTTCTTTCAGAAAATATTTGGTTTTCTGAATTGAACTAAATACTTTCCATTAAACATTTATTTCTCAATTAAAAGTTTTTTT
>JBDRQV010000121.1:0-4773 GCA_043826105.1 Nanobdellota archaeon
GATTCTGGGAAGATAGGTTGGGAACTGAAACAATTTACGGATAAATATACTAATATATTTATGGATGATATCAGATCATTAAACATAGAACATGCTACAATCTTCCCTAAGGCAACAGAACATGTCAAAGATATGATCGAATTTACAAAGAAGCTGATAGAGAAGGGGTTTGCCTATGAAAAGTTGGGTTCAGTGTATTTTTCCCTTTCTAAGTTTAAAAAATATGGCGGATTATCTAAAGTTGATCTGACTCAGATGAAAGCAGGAGCAAGGGTTGATCTGGATGAATATGAAAAAGATCATCCTGGTGATTTTACTTTGATGAAAAGGTCTAAGACCGATGAGTTGAAGAGGGGCATATATTATGATACTGAATGGGGAAAGGTAAGGCCAGGATGGCACCTTGAATGCTCTGTCATGGCTATGAAATATTTGGGAGAGACTTTTGATATCCATTGCGGTGGGATAGATCTTGTGTTTCCTCATCATGAGAATGAGATAGCACAATCAGAATCATATTCTGGAAAGAAATTTGTAAATTACTGGATGCATTGCGAACATCTTATAGTCAACGGCAAGAAAATGAGCAAAAGCTTAGGTAATTTTTATACTCTGAGGGATGTTTTAGCTAAAGGATATAGCTCTAAGGCAATAAGGTATGAACTGATGTCTACCCATTACAGGCAGCAGCTTAATTTTACATTTAATGGTGTTGAGTCATCTGGAAATGCAGTTAAGAAACTGAATGATTTTATATTCAGTTTAAAAAATATCAATAGTTCTGAAGATAATGATAAATTGGATAAGGTTATCTCTAAGGCTTCAGCTGATTTTGAAAAGAAGATGGACGATGATTTAAACATATCAGAAGGATTGGCAGCTGTATTCAATTTTATGAATGAGATCAATAAATTGAAGATCAGCTCTAAAGATGCTAAGAAAGTTATCTCATCAATGGAGAAATTTGATAAGGTTTTAGGTGTGATAGATTTTGAACAGAAAGTTGATGTTTCTTCAGATATTGAACAATTGATCGTTAAGAGAGATGAAGCCAGGGCTAGTAAGAATTGGGCTAAGGCTGATGAGATAAGGGATGAGTTAAAGGAGAAAGGTATAGAATTAATCGATAGTAAAGAAGGGACCAAGTGGAAGAAGGTTTAGATGTCTATAACAACTTCAAATTCTTTTTCTGAATCTTGTTTTAAATGTTTAAATTCTATATTTTCTGCTTTTGTCGCTGCCAGCAGATCAGCTTTTATCGTTTCAAATTCTTTTTCTGTTATCTTTCCTTCGACAATTATATTTTTTAATGGTGATTTCAGGCTTAGATTTTTCTCAGATTTTGCCTGTCTTGCTTTTTGGACAGCATAAACAACCAGTTCTCCTGTCTGTTCTGCTTTTTTATCAACTTCATCTATGGAAGGCCATTCTGAAATATGGATGCTTTTCTTATCCTCTTTTTTACTGAAATGAAGCTGGTATATCTCTTCTGTTATATATGGCATTATCGGGGCCATCATCTTTAATATTGAGGATAATGTAGTATACAATCCATATTGCGCACTTAATCTGGCTTCTTTTCCCCTTAGGTCAGGATTATATAATCTATCTTTTATTATCTCAAGATAATCATCACAGAAGTCATGCCAGAAAAAGTTTTCGACCTCTAGTTTTGTTTTGTTATACTCATATTTTTCAAATGTTTCTGTGGATGATCCTATCAATCTGCTTAGTTTGGATAATATCCACTTGTCTATCGTTTCCAATTGTTTTGGCTTGTTGTTCTTATAATCTTCTAAGTGCATAATTGCGAATTTTGAAGCATTCCAGAGTTTTGTAACAAATTTTTGTCCTGTAACAAGGTCTTTTTCCTGGAAAGGAAGATCTTCACCTAATTTAGATCCAGCTGCCCAGAATCTCAGGCAATCTGCAGAATATTTTTCTATCATCACCTGCGGTTCTATAACATTACCAAGGCTTTTAGACATCTTTTTTCCTTTTGGATCAAGAGCATGACCTGAGATAGCACAGTCTTTCCACGGATTAATATTGTTGTGTAGTCTTGATTTAACTACTGTATTGAAAAGCCAGAACGTGATTATATCATGCGCCTGAGGCCTTAATGACATAGGGTAAATCCTGTCGTACATTTCAGGAACTAATCCTGCAGCAATCTGGGGTGTTAAAGATGAAGTTGCCCAGGTGTCCATTATATCTTTTTCAGGGATAAATTCTTTTGACTTGCATTTAGGACATTCTTTTATTTTGGGCTTGTCTTTCAATGGATCGACAGGAAGGTCTTTTTCATCTGCTAATATGACCTCATCACATGATCTACAATACCACACTGGGAAAGGAACTCCAAAATATCTTTGCCTAGATATCATCCAGTCCCATTGCAATCCTTTTACCCAATGATCATACCTATGTTTCATGAATTCTGGAAACCAATTCAATTCTTTTCCCCATCTTAACATATCTTCTTTCAGATCAAGGTATCTTATGAACCATTGTTTTGCTTTTAAGAATTCAATTTCAGTGCCACACCTTTCATGCACATTAACAGCATGCTTTATCGGTTTTTGAGATATCAATAATTTAGCTTCTTTCAAATCTTCTGTAATACTTTTTCTTGCTTCCGGGATGGACATGTTATTATATTTTCCTGCAGATTCTGTCATCTTTCCATCTGGTGAGATCGCAAGCTTAATAGGCAGGTCATGGGCTTTTTGCCATTCCATATCTGTTTGGTCTCCAAATGTACAGCACATAACTATTCCTGTCCCTTTTTCAGGGTTTGCCCTTTCGTCTTCTAATATGGGCACTTCAAAATCAAATAAAGGGACTTTGGCTTTTTTCCCTTTTAGCTTCTGATATCTAATATCATCAGGATGGTAGAATATTGCAACACAAGCAGGAATAAGTTCAGGTCTTGTTGTTGATATGATCAATTCCTGTTCTTTTTTATCTTCTTTGACCTTGAACACAATATCATTAAAGAATGAATCTAGCTCTTTGTCCTGACATTCTACCTGGGAAATGCCTGTCTCACATTTTGGACACCACATTGTCGGCGCATCTTTCCTATATTCTCTGCCTTTTTTGTATAAATCTATGAAAGATTTTTGAGAGATCTTTTGAGAGTGAGGATCTATAGTATCATAAAAAATATTGAAATCGCAGCTTAATCCCAGTCTTTTCATATCTGCGATATATTTAGGGATCAATTCTTCTTTTACTGTCTCTAAACAAAGTTTTACAAAATCGTCCCTATCCATGTTTTTTGCTTTTACTTTCTTTATCTTTTCGATCAATCTTTCAGTCGCTACACCATTATTATCTGTTCCAAAAGGATAAAATACATTTTTTCCCATCATCCTCTTGAACCTTACCATAAAATCCTGTTGTGAATATGAGAAAGCATGGCCCAGATGCATCTTTCCAGATACTGTTGGAGGTGGAGTGTCTACTGAATAAACCTCTTTTTTCTTATCTTTTTTGTCAAAAGAGAATATGTTTTCCTTCTCCCAAAATCTTCGCCACCTAGGCTCAGAATCCTTTGGTTCGTATCTTTTTGGAAGTTCCATGATTATCCAGATTTGGGCGTTATTATTTAAAGTTTTTCTTAGTTGGAGCCATATCATACTATATATAGAAAGCTTTTTAAATAAAATCTGTTTTCCAAAGAGTAATAATGGGGCTATAGGGTAGCTTGGAATCATCCTTTCTGGTTTGGGCAAATGAAAGGATAACTTTTATTTAAGAAGACCAGACGACCCCGGTTCAAATGGCGACCAATCATAATGGGGCCCTGAAAGTCCGGGTAGCCCCACTTGATACTTAAAATGGCAAAAGAAATAAACACAGGCACAACCAAACGGTTTGGTGCAAGATATGGAAGAAAAACCAAGAAAAGGTTTGGTATTGTAGAAGCAGAACAGAGAAAACTACATAAATGTCCTTATTGCAATGCTGTAAAGGTAAAAAGGGTTGCATTGGGCATTTGGAATTGTAGGAAATGTGGTGTAAAATTTACAGGAAGGGCATATTCTATTAAGAAGGAAGCCAGGGTTGAAGAATTACCAGGGCAAAAGATCCTAGAAAAAAAAGAACCTGAAGAGGATGATTCTGAAGAAGAGCTCTCTTCAGACGATGAAGAGGAAGTTTCTACTGAAGAAAAAGAAGAGGTAAAAGATTAAAATGGTAGAATATAAGTGTTTTCAATGTAATAAGAAGGTTTCTACAGATTATTTAAAAAAGAGAGTCAGATGTCCTTATTGTGGAAGTAAGATCCTCTTTAAACCAAGGAATGTTTCTACTAAAGTAAAAGCCAGGTGAGGTGGTTTTAGATGGAAGTTTCAAAGGAAACAGAAGAAAAAATAAACCAACTTCAGCTTTTTGAGCAAAGTTTACAAAATCTTCTTGTACAAAAACAACAATTTCAGTCACAGCTTGTTGAGATAAGTTCTGCAGTAACTGAGCTGGAAAGCAGTAATGAGTCGTATAAAATAATAGGTAATATCATGGTTTCTTCTAAGAAAGATGACTTAAAAAAAGAGCTAGAAACAAAAAAAGAGACGCTAAATATCCGGATAAAGACTCTTGAAAAACAAGAAAATTCTATAAAGGAAAAGGCACAGAAGCTCCAGTCAGATGTTATGGAAGAAATGAAAAAATGAATACTGATCAAATAAAAGATGTTATTGAGATGCTAGACGAACTGAATGATGATGCAACAGTTCCTAAGAACATCAAGATAAGGATCAATAAAGT
>JBDRQV010000122.1:0-2606 GCA_043826105.1 Nanobdellota archaeon
AATCAATCGATTTTGTCCATCCAATGATAAAACCGCAAGATAATAATTACTCATGTCTTCTTCATAATATAATCTTCCAACTTGAAATTCTGCAGCCATATATAGAGTGTAACTACTGAATAGTTTATATATTTTTCGTAAAATCCTGTATTTGATCCATATTCTTAATCAATCTTCAAATATAAGAACTCTTCACTTCTTCAACCAAGCAACTTCGTCTTTATCCAAATCTGCATAATCTGATATACTATCTGCCATTTCTTTATTTTTCTTAAAGATATACTTGAAGAATTCTATATCTTTTAAAACTGCCTTTGCAGAAGAATGAGTCTTATGGGCTATTTTCTCAGCAATAGCTTTCTTCTTCATCGATTTCTGCTTAGCCCACCATAACTTTAATAATCTCCCTGTTGGTTTGTACTTTACAAATTTCTTATACTTATCATCCTTTGAAACAGCAACACCTGCAGTTAATAAAGAATTGACATATACCAAAAATCGCCAGTGCTGCCATCTCCTTATCCTACCCTTAAAGACATCTGCCTTACTTACGTTACTGTATGCTCTCGATAGATCATCTTTTTCATATTCTAAAGGAAGATTCTCATCTATCCAAAGAAACTGTTCATCAATTGTCTCCCTTACTGAATCAAAAGCAGTGATTGCTATGTTCGGATCTGTCGTCTTAAAAACTTTTAATAAAGCACTAGGCATTGACTCTTCTTTGCTCCTGTCTGTCAAAACTTCCATGCTTTCTTTGGTTAAATTTCTTGAAGATTGGGTCAATGTTTGAAGATCGATTATAGCTGCCCTACAGTCTCCTCCTGCCCTCCTGGCTAAGCTTTTTAGAACATCCTCTTGATAAGATATTGCCTCACTTGCACAGATTCTTTTTAAAACTTCAGATATGTATGAATAATCTAATGGTTCAAATTCGACCAAGATTGATTTTTTTCGTAATGAACTGAACTTGTTATCAAAAGGGTTCTGTGCAGTTAAGATTATTGGAAACGTTGTTTTTTCGATAAGTGATATTATCGTAGGAACTCCTCCCCTGTCTTTATTTCCTGCTAAACCATCTACTTCATCCACTAATATTATTTTGCCCTTTGAGAACAAGCTTTGTTGGCCGATAGCTGAACCCACTTTCTGAAGGATTTGCTCTTTATTCCTATAATCGCTTGCATTGATCTCTATAAGCTCCAGATCAGTATCATTAGCTGCTGCACATACAGAAGCTGTTTTTCCTATACCTGATGGTCCATAAAGAAACATCGCTTTCTTTTTTTGCTTCTTGAAATTTACTATAAAATCATTTATCTGATTGATTGCATTGTCCTGCCCTATAATATCTTTCAGAGTATTTGGCTGATATTTTTTTGTAAAAGGAAGCATAAAAGAGGTAAGATTATGGCTTTTATTAATTTTATGGTAATATTTATAAATCTACCAAGAAAACGAATGATTGTGTCATTAACATCACCCCAAAAGAGAAAACTGAAGAAATTTATACAAGAATTAGGTAGTCATAAGGGTAGGCATACTGAGCTTGTTTCTGTTTATGTCCCAAAAGGATATGATATAATCAAGATAATCCAGCATCTTGAACAGGAAAAAGGTACAGCCACAAACATAAAATCAACATCTACCAGGAAGAATGTCATAGCCTCCTTGGAAAAGATGATCCAACATTTAAGATTATACAAACAAACTCCTGAAAATGGATTAGCAGCTTTTGCAGGCAATGTTGCTGAAAGAGAAGGACAAGAAGATTATCAGGTGTGGAGCGTCGAGCCCCCAATACCCATCAATACCAGAATCTACAGATGCGATAAAGAATTCGTATTAAACATCTTGGAAGAGATGATGCAGATAGAAGAAGTATACGGCCTTGTGGTGTTGGATAGGAGAGACGCAAATATTGCTTATCTAAAAGGAAAAACAATAGTCCCTTTATTAAAAACACATTCAGAGGTCCCTGGAAAATTTAAAGCTGGTGGCCAGTCTGCTGCAAGATTTGCACGTAATAGAGAATTAGCTGCTAAAGCCCATTATAAGAAAGTTGCCGAATATGTAAAAGAGAAATTTCTGGGTAATGATAACCTAAAGGGGATTATAGTCGGTGGACCGGGCCCTACAAAATATGACTTTGTTGAAGGTAACTACATCACTGCAGATGTCAGAAACAAGATAATAGGCATAAAAGATCTGAGTTATACTGGTGATTTCGGTTTACAGGAACTGGTCGATAAGAGCCAGGACTTATTGGCTGCAGAAGAGATAGCAGGTGAAAAACAGATAATGGCCAGATTTTTTGACATGTTAAACAAGAATCAGAGGATGGCTAGTTATGGAGAACAAGAAGTCATGAATAATCTTAAGATGGGTTCTGTTGAAGTGGTTCTGATATCTGAAGATGTAGATGATAAAAGGATTTAAGAATTTGAAGAGGAAGCTAAAAAAGTTGGTTCAGAGGTTAAACTGATATCCACTGAAACAAGAGAAGGCGTCCAGTTAAGAGATATTGGCAAAGTAGCTGCTATTCTTAGGTATGAAGTGCAATCTTAATAATAAGTTATATAAAGATCAGATACAATAATGTTTCT
>JBDRQV010000123.1:0-8845 GCA_043826105.1 Nanobdellota archaeon
CATAAATATCTGTTTTCCAGGTTATTGCATAAGTTGTAGAAGATGGAAGATTAACAGGATTTAGCTCAATGCCCACAGACCCATAATCTGTTTTATCTGTATCATAAGCCTTACCAGCACTATCCTGCTGACAGCCTACTAAAAACATTGATATCACAACCAATAAGATAATTATTTTTCTCATTTTATCACCTTTTTACCTAACTATCAAATTCGAACCATATACTATGCAGTTCATTTTGGACAATCTTCAGGACAAACCCCATACTCAAGTTCATATGAATCACAGACACCATCAGGACATCTTTTTGGCTTAGTACTTGATTTAGAAAGTTGTTCTATACAATACCCAATATTACATGAATAACCATTTGCACAATCTTTATTACCTATACATTTCTGAGATACATCCATATTAACCTTCAAGAGCTTCAATGTTACTCCAGTCCTTTCATCATACAATGTCTGGATCTCAGAACTTTCAACCCATTCAGGATGGTTTGAATAATAACCTTCTGCAATTGCAGATTCGTCAGCTAAAGTAAGCTCTTCTAATCTTTTACATACCAAAACCCCATTGTTTAGATAACATATCTTATGTCTTGGATTGTTTGTCAAAGGAAAAATAAATGAAAACTTTCTCTGCTTACCCAAATTAGCTAAACTCATCCTTACATCATCAGCCTCAATCCAGATACATTCAGATGTATTTTTATCAGAACAAGTTATTCCACCTTCCCACTGTATACCGCTACCTTCCTGGTTAAGGATAATCCCATCTGACTTAAATGTTGAATAAGTTTCTAATAAAGTATTAGATATAGCTTCCCAGTTATCCTTTACAGGAAGCATATTAGTATCATATAAACTAATTTCCTGATTCCAAGTATCACTTTCTAATCCACTAATATCACCATGAGTATAAATCCTAGTACCATTTGGAGAAATCACATTAAGTATATGCTCTGGGACAGCTGGGAAACCAGGAGAGATTAATTTTCCATCATGAATTTCATGATATGCCCTATAATTTTGTAATCCAGCACTCCCTTCATTGTTAGCCCAATAACCAGTTCCATCTGGAAGCTGAACCCACCACTGAGTAACTGGATGCCCAGGTAATTCAGGAACAGTTCTTGCAGGAATACCTAAACCTTTTAACAATGTAGCAGTAGCCATCTGTTGATCAATGCAAATCCCATTCTTTCTTAGAATAGCTTCATCAGCACTATACAACCAATCAAAAAATCCTTTGGACCATCTTCCTAAGAAATTATGAGCGCTAGGATCATCAGTCTGTCTCCCTAGTATTTGCTTAGCCTGCCATTCAAAAGCTTTCTTTGCAACTAATGTTTGATTTTTTCTCTGATTTACAGGAATATCTTTAAGAATATCTTGAATAGCCTTTTGTACAACCGGGTTATTATAATTACTTTTTATTCCAGGCTCAAGATAAGGTTTTACATTCTCAGGATATAGATTCTGATCCAGCACAGCAATATAAGAAGGCATTTTAATCACATCATCTGCAGCATCAACATCAATTATCAAAAGATCTGCAACATCTAAAAACTGAGATAACATTACAGCATCTTTTACAGTATCGCTTTGTAATAAAATAGTTATCTCTTTTACTTCATCTTTCCATATAGGAAAATCACCAAACGCATTTGATACATATCCCTCTTTGGTCGCCCAAACAAGATTTCTTTGAGGAGAAGCAGGTATATTCATAATAAAATTCCCACTACTATCCGTAACAGTTTCTCTTCCATCAATACATGGCTCTTGTACTCCTTCAGCTGCACCTTTAGATTTTCTAAAACACACTGTGGCTCCCTCTACCGGATTCCCGTTTTCGTCAACTACTTTTCCAGAAAGAGTTCCGTAACCTAAATCACCCTCAGCATAAGCAAGAATTAATGGTTCTTCATCGTTGCTAGGATCAGGACCTACTCTTAAGTCAATCACGCCAAGAGAATCTGTCATTAAATTAGCATAACTCTCCTTAATCTTAAAGTGAGTATCACTAATGGACTTTTCAGTAGGATCCATCTCAAGAGAACATTTAATCGTTCCAGATTCTTTCTTTAAATCTATTTTTGAAGAAAATTGTCCTGCCTTGATTTTAATGCTTAATGGTAATGTAACTGGTTTGTTTGTAAAAAGCCTTCCACGACTATCCTTAACAATGCAGGTAAAAGTTCCTTTAGTTAGTTCAGTATCAAAATCATCCTCAAAAAATACATCATAACCAAGGAATGATGGAAACTTAAGATTAGGAGAAAGCTGACAAAACTTAGAAATATCTTGACCCTCAACATAAGTTACATTATTTCTATATAGTTCAGGGTATGGTCCATCAGGATCACCACATAAATATGTAAATGGATCGATATCTATTTCCGGAATATTATCACATGATGAATCATATTTGATTAATCTCGATGTTGATGATTGACCTGTACAAGAATTATACCAACCTTGTGATTTTGTACCCATGTATTCACAGATAGCATAACATCCATTGCAATTATCATATTTTATCAGACCATTGCTACCATACCAGCCTTCACTTCTAGTCCCAACTGCACCACAATATATATCCTCACCAGCATAGGCCTTACCAGTAGTATCGTTATCACAGCCAGAAATAAGGATTAAAACAATAATAATTCCAAAAATCAATATTTTCTTCATTTTAATTGAGATTTAAATCTAAAGTATATAAAATTTGTTATAAAAAATGATTTAGTGTATTGTGCAGTGACATATGTCACTAGCACTATACATAAAAAATGATTTAGATAGCTTTAAATATATCCTAATTCAGTCTGCGCAGGCCATGGAAATCAATATGATAATCTTAAAACTTGCAATAACCTTTTTCTTAGCTTTACTATTCGGCTTAGAAAGGCAGAGAGCCCATAAACCGATAGGGTTTGGAACATTCATCTTTGTAGCCATAGGCTCATGTGGTCTTGCTATGGTTGCCCTGGATATGAACAAAGAAAACCCATTGCCTCTTTTGGGAAGTATCGTGACTGGAATAGGATTTTTAGGGGCAGGGGCTTTAATCAAAACAACTGATAAAATATTTGGGTTTACTACTGCTGCAGGCATATGGGTATTTGCAATATTTGGATTATTGATAGGTGTAGGCGAATATGTCACAGGAATTGCAGTTTATTTTGCAATCTGGTTAGTCATAATACTGGATAACTACCTTGAAAGCAGCGGGATAGGTCCTTATCAAAGAAAGCTTGTCATAGAGACAAACAGGATAGTATCTGACAAAGAGATCAAAAAGACTTTACTTTTGAATACAAGAAGCCATAAGCTGATATCTTTGGATATAAACAAGTCTGAAAACAAGATCACTGCTGTTTATCTGATATCCAGCAAAAAGAACAATCTTAATCAACTTCCAGGCATATTGTTCAAGTCAGAATGGGTCAATTCCTGTAAGATAGAGTAAAATATATAAACTTGAAGGCTAATAATAAGATAAAATGGGAACATCATTAGTAGTAAGGAGCCAGATAAAAGATCTAGCAAGGGTTGGAGAAAGGCATCTTAGCATATCTACAGACTTTTATGTAGAACTGAACAAGACTGTTGAGAATATGATAAAAAAAGCATGTGAGAGAGCAAGAGCCAACGGCAGAACAACAGTAATGGGCAGAGATATCTAAATAACAAATTAAAACTTAATTTTTTAAAAGTTAGAAACAGCTGCTTTTACTTTCAGAGAATCTATCTTAAATTTTATATCGTGCAGATCTTTTCTGTTGTATGATGGATTATCTTTCATCTCATTGTATTTTGTCTCTAATAACATCAATTTGTTAGACAAAGCAGGCAATTCCTTTCTTTTTTTATGCACTGACTTGATCTTTTTTTCAAGGTCTTTTAACCTTAGTTCCCTTTCTAGTTTCATGATGTCAAAATTCTTGATCTTTCTTTCTTGCTGGGTCACTACCTTATTTAATTCCATTATCTCTTTCCTGTTATCTTCAATCTCTTTCAATATCTTCCTATATGCCTGAGGATTTCCTGTTTCGCTATCAAGTATAGCCTGCTCTTTTTCTAAAACCAAAGAGATCATATCTTCCAATTCTTCAAATTCTGCCATTATCTTAACTTTGGTCTTTTTCCCTAAAGCCGATGCTTTTAATTTGCCTATCTGCTTCCTTAGCGAGTCATGAGCTTCTTCCCTTTCATGATGCCTATTAGAAACTAGTGCAAGATGCTTTAAATATCTTCTAAGGCCTGATGTATTAATTCTAGAAGTTTCCATCTTCTACTTTTTTCCAAAGTTGAATAGTTTGTTTAATCCTTTTTTTCTTGGTTCTGGTGGACTTAATGGCGGCATCGCTCCAAAATCTGGTGGAGGAGGCATCTGTCCAAAATCAGGTGGAGGTTGCATTCCTCTTTGCTGCGGTGACCCCATACGGCCTGGTGGTGGCATGCCCATCTGTTGCTGAGGCATTCCTCTTGGTGGAGGAGGCATCTGCCCTGGCGGACCTAATGGGGGTAATCCTCCCTGGCTTCCAAAATCTGAACCAAAATCTGGCAATTCTCCTGGAGACTGCCCTAGTTGAGATAGATCTTCTGATGTGTCAAAAGAACCAAAATCTGGCAATCCTGGATTAGATTGTGGTGTAATCGGATTTGAAATAGGCGGCATCTCTCTTCTTGGCTGATATTGTCTTGGTGGAAGGCCTGCCTTGTACTCTTTTTTTACAATGTCTGCAATTGCAACCATACCCTCTGCGATCGTTTTGTTCTGCTCGATAACCTCATCAAGCCTTTTCATCAAAGGAGTTATTTTATCCCCTAATTTTTCTTCTGTGGATTTTTCTGCAGACATCTCTTGAGCTGCTGTCTTGAATAGCTGAAGCATGCTGTCCATACTTTTTGTCAATTGGGACATAGAATTGATAAGTTCCTGAGAAGAAGTATCTCCTGATCTTTTTTTTAGAGCCTCTATCTCTTTTTTAAGATTAACAATTTCTTTATAAGGCATGATTTCGTATGATTCGTCTTCCTTAGCCATGATATCCCCTCTTTTTTATTATATTGATTATGATTATTTAGATATTTAGCTTAGAAGTTTATAAAGTTTACTATTTGATGTAGATATAAATTACTAGGAATTATTGAGGTGTATGTTACTCTGAAGTGATGTTCTTACACAAAACTTATATATCGCTAAATATTCTTTTAGTAAGTATAAAGATGAAAATAGCATTAGCACAGATGGATGTTGTACCGGGAAGACCAGACAAAAATGTAGATACTATGCTACATATGATCGATGAGGCCAAACGAAATGGAGTAGATCTTATCGCTTTTCCTGAAATGTGTGTGGGCGGTTATCTTTTAGGAGATAGATGGACTGAAGAATCATTCTGTAGGGGTCTGATGGAGTTTAATGATATAATCAGAGAAGCAAGTAAAGGGATAGCTGTTGCTTATGGTAATATATTTGTAGATCCTAGTGAGCGAGTAAATGAACGTATCAGTGGGAAGAGTTGGCATCCTAATAAAGACGGGAGAGTCAGAAAATACAATGCTATATATGTTTTCCAGGATGGAAAGTCTGCTCTGAGAATGCAGATAGTAAATGGGCTGCCTAAGGGTGTACAGCCCAAAACATTATTGCCTAATTATAGATTTTTTGATGATGAAAGATACTTTTTTTCATTAAGGGATATTGCCAGAGATTATGGAACATCGTTAGATTCTTTACTACAACCATTCTGGATAAGGGTAGGTGGTAAAGATATACCTGTCGGTTTTGAATTATGTGAGGATCTTTGGTGTAATGATTATAGGGAAAAAGGAGAGTCTGTAAACCCTACAAAGATTTTAGTTGAGAATGGAGCAGAGTATATAGTAAACCTTTCAGCTTCTCCTTGGACTTTTGGAAAGAATGGTGCTAGAGATAGAAGAGTTAAAGAACTTGGTGGGTCTGTTCCTTTTTTCTATGTTAATTGTGTTGGGGCTCAGAATAATGGAAAGAACGTTATTGTATTTGATGGTGGATCAACTGTTTATAATTCTGAACATGAACCAATAGTGTTTAGCAATGAGCCATATAAGCCTGAACTTATAGTTGTAGATGATTCTGATTTAACAAAACATGGACAGCAGAGAGTTGAACAGGAAGAGATAGCACAAAAGTATTCTGCTATAATATGTGGAATAAAGCATATGAGAGATATTTTTGGCAGTAAGGATCATCCTAAATTTGTCATTGGCTTAAGCGGTGGTATTGATAGTTCATTAGTTGCTGCATTGATTGTAAAGGCAGTGGGTAAAGAAAATGTTACTGGGGTCAATATGCCTACAGAATATAATTCAGACATTACAAAAGAGGCTGCTGCCCGTGTAGCTAAGGAATTAGGCATAAGATATATTGAGATGCCTATCGGCGATATAGTTACTGCTAATGAACAAGTTTTAAGGATTGCAACTGAAATAGGCAGTTTAACAAAAGAGAATATACAGGCGAAGATCAGAGGAGCTAGTATTTTGTCTAATCTAGCTGGTCAGATGGGTGCTATATTTACTAATAATGGGAATAAGGTAGAGGTTGCGACAGGTTATGCTACATTATATGGTGATGTGGGTGGAGCTATTGCCCCTATTGCAGATCTGCTTAAGATTGAAGTGTTTGCAATGGCCCAGTATGTTAATGAACATGTGCATGGTAGAGAAGTGATACCTGCTGTCTTGCTTCCTGATGAACTCTATAGATTTAAATTTGAACCAAGTGCTGAACTTGGAAAAGATCAAAAAGACCCATTTAGGTGGGGATATCATGATGCTTTATTGAAGGCTTTTACTGACTATCAGAAAAAAAGTGCTGAGGATATACTCAGATGGTATTTGGGCGGTGAATTAGAAAGTAACCTTGGAATCAGTACTGAGTTAATTGAAAGGTGGAATATAGATAAGCCTAAAGAGTTTGTAAATGATCTTGAGTGGTTTTTAGGATGTATACAAAAAAATGTGTTTAAAAGGGTACAAGCACCCCCGATAATTGCGGTAAGCAAATCTGCTTATGGTTATGATATAAGAGAGAGTCAGCTTCCGTTCAGGATGACTAATGAATATGGAAGATTAAAAAAAGAAGTATTGAAGATGGATAAGTATAATCCTGAAAAATAGATAAGGAGATTGTGATGAGATTGGAAGATATAATAAAAACTGATGCTGTTGTAATAGGCGGCGGTTCTGCTGGATGTTCAGCAGCACTTGAATTAGCTGATGCAGGTAAGAGAGTAGAACTGTTTACAAAAGGAAGCAGTTTTGAAGATTCTAACAGCCATCTTATTGCCGGAGGATTGGCTGCTGTCCCTTTAGTCAATATGAAACCATTAGAGGGAGATTCATTTGAACAACATGTCCAAGATACATTAAATGCTGGAAAAGGTCTCAATGATATTGGAGTTGTGGAGTATTGTGTAAGGCATTTCTTTGATGATGTTATAATGTGGTTGGTTAAGAAAGGAGTTGGATTCGATGGTTCTACTAATCAAGTAGGTTATGATCTCCATAAAGAAGGGGGTCATAGTGCAAATAGGGTGTTTCATTCAAGTGATGCTACTGGCGTAAAGATTATGGGAACATTAGGCAGGCTTGTCGAGGCTCATCCGAATATAACTGTGTATAAAAATCATATGGCTATCGACCTTATAACAAAAAACTGGATAGCTGATGTTTGGAAAGAAAGAGATGAATGTTTAGGATGTTATGTGTATGATATAAGAAATAACCATGTCAAGACTGTAGCTGCAAAAAGTGTTTTTATCGCAACAGGCGGATTGGGAAAAGTATTTTCCTATACTTCAAATCCTGATATTGCGACAGGAGATGGTGTTGCGATGTGTTATAGGGCTGGATTGCCTTTGGCGAATATGGAATTTATACAATTTCATCCAACTGTATTTTATGATCCTGCTGAACTTAAAGAATCTGGAAGAAGAGTATTGTTTACTGAAGCATTAAGGGGAGCAGGAGCCATATTAAAACTTACTAAAGATGGCAAAGAGGATTTTGTAAGAAAATATGATCCTGAATTTGGATCTAATTCAAGCAGAGATGTTGTTACAAGAGCAGAAGATGTTGAGATGAGAGAAAATGGTTTAGACCATGTATGGTTAGATTGTACTGGAATAGAAGCTGAAAAGCTGAGAAATGAGTTTAATGCATTTTACAGTTTTTGTATCAGTAAGGGTATTGATCCTACAAAGGAAGCTGTTCCTGTTGTTTATGCTGTTCATTATTCAAATGGTGGAGTTTTAGTAGGAAGAAATGGAGAAACCATGTATGATGGAAAAGGATTGCAGAACTGCTATGTCATAGGTGAAAGTGCATATACTGGATTGCATGGTGCTACAAGGTTGGCGAGTAATTCAGGACCTGAAGCTGTACTTTATGGGAGATTAGCAGCAAAACATTTTCTTGAACAGAGATTAGATGGATCTGATCATGATATACCTTTGTGGAATGAGAGCAGAGCCAAAGAACCAAGAGATAAAGCTACTATAGACTATTGCTGGGATACTATTAGGAAGACTATGACTAAGTTATGTGGTATTTCCAGAAATGAGACAAGGATGAGATATGCTAAAACTGTATTGACTGCACTTAACCAACAGGTTAGTGATTTTTATTGGAGCTATTTTGTAACTAAAGATGCATTAGAAGTAAGGAATATATTGGCTGTTGCAAATGCTATATTAGATAGTGCTTTGTTAAGGAAAGAAACAAGAGCCTGTCATGCAAGAGAAGATTTTTCTGAGACTAGTGAAGGATATGCTGGATTAAGTGT
>JBDRQV010000124.1:0-2508 GCA_043826105.1 Nanobdellota archaeon
AAGAATCCTCTTGATCTCTTCAGCCATATCAGAAGCAAGATAGGTATAACCTTTTTTCTTCTTTAACAATATATCTCCGACCATACCATTAAAATAAGCAGCATTAACAACTGACTGCACTAAGCTAAGACCCTGGCTTAAAAATCCAACACATAATCCTGCTAAAACATCTCCTGTTCCTGCCTTAGTCATACCTGGATTACCTGTTTTATTGTAATAAGTATTGGAACTAGTAATTATCTCATCAACTTTCCCTTTAAGCAATATGACATTGCTGCCTAATTGTTTTCTAAAATTCTTATCACTTAGACCAGAGTTTTTCAACAATATTTTAAATTCACCATGATGTGGAGTTAATATCGAATTTCTAACATCCTGCAGTCTTATATGCTTCAGAGCATCTGCATCTATAACTAATGGCTTCTTGCTCCCAATTACATATCTCTTAACAAAGGATTTACAATGCATCCCTATCCCATTACCTATTAAAACAGCATCAAAAGAATTTTCCAATCTTAAGATATCTTTTGCCCTTGAAGCAAAAAAATTATCTCCCTTAAACTTCTTGACAACTAGATCGGCGCTTAAAGCATTTATAGCCCAACCGACCCTCTCAGGAACTGCAACTGTAACCCAGTCTGCGCCACTCCTCAAAGCTGCCAGACCAGCCAAAGCAACCGCACCCACATAATCCCTAGAACCGCCTATAACTAAAACCTTACCATTATCTCCCTTATGGCTTTTTAATGCTCTCTTTGGAAGTTTTACATCTTTCTTAGATATAAATTTCATTTCTTTCTCTTCACTATATGTTTAGAACCTTTTAACAGACCACTCATATTATAAAACTTTTCAACCTGTTTTTGATATATCTCACTAAATTTATGGAATCTTTCTACTAATCTATCCATATGCTCAATATATTTACCCTCTCTTACTTTCATCTGACTCAAACCAGACATCTCTGCAACAAGTTTCTTTATATACTTTATTTCCTTATCTCCAATCTCGACTATCTTATTTATATTGCCCATATCTTTTACAATAAGCTTCATCAATCTTAACTGTTCATCCTCTTCCAATTTTGTTTGATGAAGTTCGCTCTTGGTCTGGTCAAGTTCTTTTTTTGCAAGCCTTTCTTCCTTAAGAACAACATCCATCTTCTCATTCAGATGGAACAATCTCCTGAATAATATGACTATCACTATAAAAAGCAATACTGTTAATGTGCTTAAAACCAGATAGATTTCAACCACTGGCAGATCAATGCCGAATACAAACATCTGTTCACCTCTTTTGAAATATGCTAACTATATATCTGCTAAGATATTCTATAAATGAAATATCAACCTGTTGTAATTCGCTTAGATCAACCCTTGATGTATCACTCCCTACAACATAGCTGCCCGAAAATAGATCACCGCCCTCATATAGATGGGTACGGGTGTTATATATCTTTGGCTGCAATGGTTCATTCAGAGTATATTCCCTTCTTTTGATAACAACTTCATCTTTGCCTACTTTAACAGGTGTAAGCAGATCAATTATAATATCACTCTTCTGGTCGTAAAGTTCAAACTCAATCTCAAGTTTTTCCCTGGCTTCATTGCCCATATTATTGATAAAGAAACATGCCTCCAGATTATCACTCTTTGAATAGTCATTTTCTGCGATCCCCATTGAAAATTCAGGTATGTTTAAAGGGATAGTAATCACGTCGGAATCGATGATTCCTGTATCTCCTTTTGCTTCAATCATAACATCGATCTGTTTGTCATTTAAAACATCTTCTTTTTTATTGCCTGAACAAAGCTTTGACTCAATGTTCAATACTCTGCTTTTCTTTTCACCTGGTTTTAATGATCCTATAAAATCCTGTTCTATCTGCCATTCATCATTTACTGCAGCGATAATATTGATATCATTCGCTTCTAAAGTTCCCTTATTCTCGATAATTATCTGCAAAGGATATTTATTGTCACTTACATCGATAGAATCAGGCAGGTTCACAGCCCTTACTACTACATTTTCTACTTTAGTCCTGACTCCTCCCTCAGCAGGGGATAAATATTCGGTAGGTTGAGATACATATGATGATGCCCCTCCTGTATTGAAAAACAAGCCCAAACACCCTTCATCTATATAACTATTACAATCATCATCAATATTATTATCACAGATCTCTTCAACTGCATTTACTGCACCATCGCATGCAGACCAGCTGCCTAAATTACACTTCTGCATACCATATTTACATGCACCGACATCTGAGCTCCCACAGCTCCTTGCTAAATTTTCATCAACATCTCCATCACAATCATTGTCTAATCCGTCACAAAGCTCAGTAGTCGGCTCAACATAACCAACACACTCACCCCATTGATTATCACCACAGGCCTGTACTCCTAAAACACACTCTCCAACATCAGAACCGCACGCCCTTGTTTCACTCTCTAAGCATGTACATGATATATCATCATCAAAATATCCATCACAATCATTATCCAG
>JBDRQV010000125.1:0-4460 GCA_043826105.1 Nanobdellota archaeon
ATCAACATCATTTTTTTCACATGCTCTTATAGGCATACCTGCGACAACTTCCTCTGTTCCGGAGGCATTTATCCTGACTCCTGTTGCAGCTATCGCTGCTTGTATCGATTTAAACTTACTTTTTTTATCTCTCATCTCTGATAATGGTGTAGGTTCGAATAAACCTTTGACTTTAGCGACAATGGGCTCTGTCAATGACCCTATAACGATTGTGTCGTTTTTCTTTAAAGTACCATCATAGATAATGGCATCCATACATGTTCCTAAGCCTATAACCTCTTTTACTTCCAGCACAGTCCCTTTTGCCATACCTTTTACATCGCATTCAAGACATTTTTCTAAGTATTTCTCAGCTAATCCAGTGAGCACCATCAGTAATTCAGGGATACCTTCACCAGTTTGTGCAGAAGTTGGAACAATGGCAATCTGTTTTGAATAATTATCTACTCTGTCAAATCTTTCAGATTCAAATCCTAATTCAGATAGTTTTCCTACTAATGTGTATACCTTATTATCTAGTACTTCTTGCATCTGTTGGGTCTGTTGTTGGATCTTTTTTATAAGGTTCCCTTCTTTTTTTTGCCAACCAGAAACAAGATCTATCTTATTTGCTGCTATCACAAATGGTGTTTTGTAATTTTTAAGTATCTCAATAGATTCTATTGTTTGGGGCTTAAGACCTTCATTAATATCAATAACCAATATGGCAATATCAGCTAAATTTCCGCCTCTTTTTCTTAGATTTGTAAAAGCAGCGTGACCAGGCGTATCTATAAATAATAATCCGGGAATCCTGAGTTTCATATTAAGGGCAGATAATAGGCTACCGCATATGTTTTTGATAGTATCCAGTGGAATGATGGAGGCGCCTATCGCTTGAGTGATAGCACCAGCTTCGCCTTTTACAATAGCAGTACCTCTAATCTTATCTAGTATACTTGATTTACCATGATCTACATGACCTAATGTAGTGCAGATGAGGCTTCTTATTGTCATACTTATTTGTGTTTGTTATTACTTTTTAAATGTTATTGTTGAAGCTAGTTTGTTTGGTTTAAATTAGTGATATGGCATGATATAACTACTCTAAAATAGAAACACTTAAAAGTGTATTTTCAATTCCATTGTTGGGGATATAATGGATATATTAAGGAAATTATTATTTTTAATATTTGTCATAATTTTTAGTACCTGTTGTTTTGCTATAAAAAATCCTGCTGCAGTGTATTGTGATGAGTTAGGCTATGATTATGAATTAGCTGAGACCAATGGTGGCCAGAGAGGTTATTGTGTTGTTTCTGATAATATTAAGTTTGATGAATGGGATTTTTTTAAGGGTAAAGTGGGTAAACAATATTCTTATTGCGCTCAACAAGGTATGAATATAAAGACAGTGGTTGATAATAATGTTGAAAAGCCTGTTTGTGTAACTAATAAGGGCATATTTACTTTTTTATCTAATAATGATCAAGATATGGTGGAGATGATGGATCTGGATCAGAAATTATCTGATGGTTTTAATTCTGAAACCTATGGTGTGGACCTTGTTATCAGTTCTGTTACTGCAGATAGTATACCTGAGTCATTTGATTGGAGGAACAAGGGAGGTAATTCATATATAGGAGATGTGCGAGACCAAGGTGCATGTGGAAGCTGTTATGCTTTTGGCGCAGCAGCAGCAGCAGAGGGAACCTATAATTGGGCAACAGGTAGTTACGATGAAAATTCTGTTGATTTTTCAGAATCATTTATAATATGGAATTTAGGGGCATTGCCCCAATATCATCCTCATTTTTATGGTTGTTGGGGGGCTGATTATGATTATGCAGAAGTTGAATCTTTAACAACATACGGTGTTTCTGAAGAAGCTGATTTTTCTTATATCACTTCTCCTCATAGTTCATATGATAATTGGGATGATCCAAGGACAATATTCACTTCTTGGGGCAGAGTTGTTTCTAATGATATTGATGCAATCAAGACAGCTATCTTGATTTATGGTGTTGTTGATGCTGCTGTTTTAGTAGATAATGATTTTATGATGTATTCTGGAGGTATTTATTCAGATTCTTATACTACATGTCCGAATGGGATATATACTTCAGTAAATCATGCTATCGCTTTAGTTGGTTGGGGTTATGATGAGATATTGGGCGATTATTGGATTTTAAGGAATAGCTGGGGATCTGCATGGGGTGAAAATGGTTATATGAGGATAGCCGCTACGTCTGCTGCTGTTGGTTGTTCTGTTGTTTACATTGAGATGGATACAACTGCAGATAATGAAGCTCCTGAAATTCTCGGACCAGAAGATAAGACTATTGAGTATGGTGAACCAGTTGATGAAACCTTTATTGCAACAGATGCTTCAGGTATTGATAGGTATTTTATTGATGATAATATCAATTTTAAGATAGATCATACTACTGGTGTTTTGAGGAACAATACTATATTATCAATAGGAAATTATACATTATTGATTTCTGCTAGTGATATATTAGGGAACACCGATCTTTATGTATTTATCCTTACAGTTGTGGATGAGATTTTAGATCCAGAACCTCCAATGCCTGAGCTAGAACCTGAGACATTACCTGAGCCTAAAAAGCTAGACTTACCTAAGGGAAAAGTGAAGGTCGGTTCTGCAAGAATAGTCAATGAGATTGCAGGAGTAGGAGATTACATTGAATCCAGATTAAGCTTAAAGAATAGCGGTGATAAGGGATTAGATGATGTTAAGGTTACTATAGTGATACCTGAATTGGGTGTAAGGAGCAGAATAGGTCCTTTTGATCTGAATGAAGGAGAAGAATTGACAAGGGCAATTCTTGCAGAAATTCCTGAACATACTCAACCAGGTGAATATGTCGTAAGGATGACCATAAGCAATGATCAAACAATAAGGGTCAGGCATAGGATATTAATTGTTGGTTAATTTTTACTACTTTTTTCTAATATAAACCTTTATATACTTATCTGTCTGAAGAATCAATAGTGGTTCATATGGATATAAAAGGCATGGTTTTATCTTTATTCATCATAGTTAGTCTAGTAGGCATCAATTCATTGGGCAGGTTTTATATTGATGAGCCATTAAGGGTTGGTCAGGAGTCTGAGATGTATTTTACTGTCAGGAATCCAAGCAATATTGATTTAGATGATGTAAATGTAAAGATGTACATCTATGATCTGGGTTTGATGATCAATTCTAATAGCTTTGATATAAATGATGGTGATCATAAGTTTGCCAGGATAAATTGGTATGTTCCGAACATTAAGAAAGGGACATATCTGACTAAGATTTCTGTAGGAAATGACTATTATAGGGATGTAGAACATGTTTATCTTAGTATAATTTGAAAAGATTTTTATTGTAATCAGTTTTTTCTTGATTTATGACAATAGAAGAGGGTAAAGCTAAGATAGATGTTACTCAGGCTAAAATAGTCAGCAAACAAATGCCTGTTTTTTATAATCCTGTCATGAAGTTTAACAGGGATATATCTGTATTGTTGTTGAGTTGTATGGGAAAACAAGATCTAATAGTGGGCCTGCCTTTAGCCGGATCAGGGATCAGGGGTTTAAGGTTCTTATTGGAATTGGATAAAAAGATAATCAAGGAAGTGCATTTTAATGATTATGATAATAATTTTAAGAAGAATATCAGAAAAAATCTGAAGTTAAACAAAATTTCAAATAAAAAAATAAAACTCTTTAATGCTGATGCTAACCTTTTTTTATTGAATTCTAAAGGTTTTGGATATATTGATATTGATCCGTTTGGGACTCCAAATCCTTTTTTGGATTCTGCAGTTAAGAGAATAAATCGGGACGGAATATTAGCTGTTACAGCTACAGATACCTCTGCTTTAAGTGGAACATACCCTAGTGCTTGTTTACGTAAGTATTGGGCAAAGCCATTACGTAATGAACTTATGCATGAAGTTGGTTTAAGAATATTGATCAGAAAGGTACAGTTGATTGGGGCACAGTTTGAGAAGGCTTTAGTGCCTATTTTTTCTTTTTCTAAAGACCATTATATGAGAGTATACTTACAATGTAAGAAAGGGAAAAAAGATGTTGATTCGGTTTTGAAGCAGCATGGTGAGTTTATGGATAGCGGTCCGATGTGGTTAGGTTCATTATTTGATATTAATTTAGTCAGGAAGATGGTTAAAAAGAATGATCTATTGGAAAATGATAAGTTTTTGAATATCATCTTACAGGAATCTAAGATTAATAATGTCGGTTTTTATGATATTCATGCAATTGCTAAGCGAGAAAGGTTCAAGAATATGCCTCGTAAGTTTGAGTTGATCGCTAAGATAAATAAATTAGGATTTAAAGCCTCAGAGACACATTTTAGTCCAGAAGCTATAAGATCTGATATTGGTTATAAAGAATTGTTGAAGTTGTTTTAATCTCCAATTATTTCATTATTGAGATCGGAAGAGCACACG
>JBDRQV010000126.1:0-3309 GCA_043826105.1 Nanobdellota archaeon
GTATTGACCCAAATTCCTGTATCATATGTTGGATGAACTTCATTGTCGTCCAAAACCATGAATAAAAGCTCTTTTCCGTCTACTATGCAGAACCTTGCTTTTGAGTCTGTATCTTTAACTTCTGCTACTCCAGCAATATCTTTTAATGAGGCTGCTGTTTCTTTTGTCATAGGAGCAGCTATCCTTATTTTTACTCCCCTTTTCTTTATCTTCTCTAATGTTGGCTTTAATCCTTCAATCTTTCTCATAAAGCCTTGGCTTGTAGTCATTATTGAAACTGATTCTTCTGCATTTCTTATCATCAGCTCCAAATGGTTGTAAAGATTGTGCCTTCCTTTTAATGATCCTGAAAGATCAGATGGCTCTATCAGTTCTATGCCCTGGGAATGAAGGGTATTCAATTCGCCGATAACTTCTGTGCATTTTAACTCTTCCAGCCTTTTTATCTGCTCTTTTGCACCTTCACTTACGTTCTTTTTTACTCTTTCCAGGACTTCTGCTGGTGGAACTGCAACATATTTTATTGGCTTGCCTAATTTCATTATGACAAAACCTTTTTTCTCTAATGATTCAAGAACATCGTAGCTCCTGCTTCTTGGGACATTTGCAATGTCAGAAAGTTCTCCTGCTGTGGAAACCCCTCTGCTAAGCAAAGCAGCCCAAATCTTAACCTCGTATAGGTTTAGCGAGAAATAACGCCTCAGCTTGCTTAAAAACTCGTCTTTTACTATCATTCAAACACACCCCCTTTTTTAAAGAAGTAACAAAAAGTCACTTCTCATTGGGGTAAAAAAATATAACTACTTAATAAATGTTACGATTTTTTACCTCGTAGCAGTGTTTTCATCCTGTTTAAGTAACTATTAATATTAACTCTGGAGTTATAACACTTTATAAGAAATAAACATAACTTATATTTAAAGATGATTGAAAAGGAAAATATATATGTAAGACATAGTTAGGCATAAAATTATAATTTTTCTTGAATATCATAAGAAGATACTAATGATAAAAAGTTTATTTTAATTTAACCTATATCTCAATAAAGCGGCTATCCCGCCTAAGCCATCTAATTTTTTTCCGCCATCGTGTTCAGAAGAGATGATGTGTACATCTGATTTTGTGGAGTCTGCTGTTTTCATAAGACTATCTATCTTTTCGTATGATTCCTGTTCCCTGGACTTTTGGATCAAAGCATCTGTAACTAATAAAGTTTTGACAGCGCCAGCAACAACTGCCTGTCCTGTATCTTTTAGGCCGTAAACAGATAGATTGCCTTTTTTGATCTCAAACAGTAATTCATCTACTAACCTCATCTCTTTAGCAATCCTGTCCTGATACAATACATTTTTCACTTCGTCTCTTTTCAGTACTTCATTTATCGCTGTTTTGTCTACTGAAGAACATGTAGCCAAGGTTATTTTGCTTTTTATATCTTGGTCTTTGAGCTCATTCATCAGATCTTCTTTCCAGAACGATGGGCTTGCCAATATTATATTCTGAATCTTGTATTTTTTTACATAGTCGGTTGTGATATTTATGATCTCCTGGTAGAACGGCTTTTCAATCTTCTTCTCTTCTCTTTTTTTCTGTACATCTCCCTGTATATGGCTTAACAACTCAAAACCATATTTTTTCATCAATGCAAAATATGCCTCTTCCCTATCGTGGACTATAATCAAGATATTGGCTACTTTTTCAGAACATGCTTCTTTTAATTTATCTAGCTGGTATTTCAGCCAATTTTCCTTCTTGATGGTGATTATAGAATTCTCTTCCAAGCTAAATGAGTGGTGTTCTCCTTTTTGTACATCTTCTGGGCCTTGTGTAATCTTGCCTAATAATCTTAGGGCATTTGTAGATTTGGAAAATTCTATTTTCTCAACCTGAATCTCGATAAAAACGGGCTTTCTTATGACCTTGACATTTCTCTGTTCTTTTTCACCTATCTTGATCTTCCTAAGAGTCTTACCTTTAACTAAATCCTTAACATCAACAATATTACTAAGATACCAAAGATCATCCATGTTTTCTATCTGGACCTTGATATCTTCCTTTCCCTTATTTAACAGTTTCATAACTATCTAGAAATCATAACATTTATATATAAATTTATTCATTTTTAAAGTAAATAGTGATAAGTATGTCCGAAGCTGTTTGTGCTTCTCGTGATAAAGTAAGATATGGGCAGTTTACAATACAAAAATGGGTGATAATCAATGAAAAAAAATAAAAAAGCACAGGGAATCAATGCTGCTATACTGGTTGCGATAATCTCTGCATTAATAATCATGTATATGCTGTTTCTCCCAACTAATGAACGAGAGAGATTATTAGGAGAAGATGGTAAAGAAGGAACAACCACTAGCAGCGATAATATTGTACTGCTGCAAGAAGGGATAGGCAGATTAGACCCAAGTGAGCAGATCTCTGATAAAGAAATACCAAATGTATATCTATTTGAAAGCACAGATTCAAAAGATTTGGCTGTGCTTAATCCTGTCTATGTAAGAAATGGGTTATTTGATGAAAAAATAAAGACTGCTTCATTTACATTAAGCAATCTGGATAATATGGATAATGTAGCATTATCATTTACTGCCCCCAAAAGAACTGGAGTATTGACAATAAAATTAAATGATGCGGTGGTTTATGAGTATGACCTAAATAAATTGAATGTTGATCCTATCAAGATAGATAATGGCCTGTTAAGAACTGAAAATACCCTAGAGTTTGGTGTTTCTGGGGTTGGATGGAAATTCTGGGCAACGAATGAATACAGCCTAGAAAATATAAAAATTATAGGGGATATAACTGATAAGAGCAGACAAGAAAGCAGAAATATATTTACGTTGACTGGAACTGAATATCAAAATCTTGAAAGAGCTGAACTAAGATTTATACCTTATTGCGGTACTGTTGGAAATTTAGGGACATTGAATGTTGACATAAATAATTATCCTGTTTATTCTGCTGTTCCTGTATGTGACGACCCTGTCAAGCAATCTATCCCTTCCGGAATATTGAGTTCTGGCTCTAACAAAGTAATATTCAAAACTTCAAGAGGAAGTTATTCTGTTGAACAGATCAAGGTTGCGATTGAGGCAAAAGAAGCCATAAGCAATGTCTATTATTTTGAGGTTAATGAAACAACATATGATAATATCAAAAACAACAACAAAAAAGTCTATATGAAAGTCATGTTTGTAGATGATACTGACAGAAAAAGAGCTGACCTTAATATAAATGGACACCTTTACAGAATCGACCAATATGACAAAACATTTGAAAGAGAGATAATGAATTGGA
>JBDRQV010000127.1:0-2626 GCA_043826105.1 Nanobdellota archaeon
ATCAGGACTGAAAACATAAATGATTATAATTTTAAGTGTGGAGATATATTAGCTATCAAAGAACAAGATGTAGCTACTCCTACAACTACTTTATCGACATCAAAATTGATTCTTGATGAAAACGGTATCTATGGATTTGACAATAAAAAAGTAGCTGCAAATCTTCTCAATGAAGATGAATCAGATCTGACAAAAGAGTCAGATATGGTAGAACAAGATGCTTCATTTAGTCTAGGGACAGAGATAAAAAAGAAAAAAGTGGATCTTGAAATATATCTTTTGATATTAGTATTGATAATAGCCTTCATTGAGATTTATTATGTAAAACAAAGAGGGGATCTATAATCGACCTTAATATATGTGTAGCTAAATATTGTGTAGAAAACCCTTACATGGTTTTAGCAATAATACCTGTCTTTTTCATATTATTATTCCTGCTCAACAAGAATTTTGTATATTTTAGGAAGAAAGAAGAAGAACAGGAATTCAACAAATCAAAGAAAAAAGACAGGTCCTTCCTTCTTTTGACCAGGACATTGATAGTATTATTGGTCCTTATAGCATTGGCATCACCTTACTCGGAAAAAAGTATTACTGTTCCAGGAGATGCATCATTATTGATATTAGCAGATAACTCAACAAGTTTCGATCTTTTTGACAAGTCAATAGCTCCAGAACTGGCTTCAAAACTTAAGGGCAAGCTGCCGGTAAATATGAGATATATAGCATCAGGAGATGTTTCAGCTATCGGTGATGGGATACTCAATAACATGAAAGGAGAAGATAATCTGCTTGTCATAACAGACGGCAACAACAATAATGGCAGAGTTCTTGGGGATGTAGTCTTGTTTGCATCAAGCCTAAACACATCTATAAGCACCATAAACATAGACCCCATCGAGAATGATGCAGGTGTCAAGATAATCGGGCCAAGCGTAGTTGTAGTTGACGAATCAAACACTTTCGAAGTAAAAGTGAATGAAGTAGGGGACGTTGGAGACTATCTTTTGGAAGTTTATGTAGACGGAGAAAAAGTCGCCAGCGAACAGAATATCAAATCCAAGAAGATCACTAAAAAGTTTTCAGAAGGCTACCATAAGATATGGGCAGAGATAAATGTCAATGACCATTTCCAGCAAAATAATGAGTATTACAAATCTATCAAGGTTATACCTCCCCCAAAGATATTATTCATCTCTCAAAAGACATCTCCTTTACTATCTGGTTTGACAAATCTGTATGATGTAAGACTAGAGGAGTCATTGCCGCAAGATATAAGCAATTATCACACAGTAATCATTAATGATATCAAAGGAGATACATTGAGCAATTGGATACCTAAACTTACAGAATATGTTGCAGATGGAAATGGCTTGGTTGTGATAGGCGGCGAATCATCATACGATAAAGGATATTATCAAAAGCCGTCTTACCTGATTGAGACTCTTCTGCCAGTTAAGATAGGCATACCTGAGATGGAAGGCAAATCTGATGCTAACATAATGCTCCTTATTGATATTTCAGGCACAGCAGGATTGGGATTTACATCAACATCAGGTTCTTCTAAACTAGATGTGCAAAAAGCATTGGCATTAAGCGTATTGACCACAATAAGGACAGAGGATACTGTAGGCATATTAGCATTTAACGATGTTTCACATTTGATATCACCATTATCTACTTTAAGTGAAAAAGAGTCCGACATGATCCAGAAAATAAAAACTTTGCAGGCAAGCGGAGGAACACTTGTCTTTCAGGGCCTTAGAAGGGCAGAATATATGTTAGATGGTGCGCTGGGCAGCAAAAATATAGTGGTGATATCTGATGGTCTGGATGCTGCAGAAAAAGCAGCACTTGATCTCACAAAAGTATTGGCTAAAAAAGGAGTAAAAGTATTCACAGTAGGTATTGGAGAAGGTACAAATGAACAATTCTTACGTTCGATGGCAGATATAGGCAATGGGCTTTATCTGCAGCCAGATGAAACTCAAAACTTAAGATTATTCTTCGGCGAAGAAGCAGAACAGGAGGAAGAGACCTTCAGTCTTATTATACTTGACCAGAACCACTGGATAACAAAAGGAGAGCTAGGCCTTTCAGCAACTTTGACTGGAAATAATTATGTTGTTCCAAAATCAGGTTCAAGGGCTATTGTTGCAACTTCATCAGGCAGCCCGATCATAACAGTAGGGAGCTTTGGTTTAGGAAGGGTTGTCGCAATCTCTACAGATGATGGGGGCAAATGGGCAGCAGACCTTCTGACAAAAGAAAATTCAAAGATTGTAACCAGAACAATAAACTATGCGATCGGCGATCCTGGAAGAAATCTGGACTTTGATGTTACAATAGATGATGCTACTTTAGGCAAACCATCCCAGATAAAGCTTGTATCAAAGAAGATACCTAAGGTCGATACTCCTTTATCAAAGATAGGCGATACTCTTTACATAGGTTCTTTTTCATCTGATAAGGTTGGTTTTTCAGAGATTTTGGGTGCAACAGTCGCAACAAATTACAATGAGGAATATCTTGATCTGGGATTGAATCCAGAATTTAAAGAATTAGTAGCTTTGACAAATGGAAAAGTTTTTGATAAGGATGATATCGAAGAGATGGTATCAACCAT
>JBDRQV010000128.1:0-7621 GCA_043826105.1 Nanobdellota archaeon
TGCTTGGGGCGTTATTTAATATAATATATCCTCTGTTAACTTTTTGCGCTTTGAGACCTGATCTTAGTGTACATTTACCATCATCCTGGTTACAATCAACATTTTGCAATACTTCATCCCATTCACCTATATTTTTAATCATATAGAAGTTGTCTGCTTTACCGTTTAGTTGTGTTCCAACCTGACCCACATAGCATTTAGACCAGCTGTTATCTATATTACATGACCTTTCATCTCCTTTTAGCCAAGAAACACCTAACTCTACTTCAGCTTGACATCCATAATAACCATACTCATAACCTACACACCAGTCTGTATCAGGGTACCAGCAATTGCGGTCTCCTAATATCTGATATCCACTAAATTCAGGGATGATATAATCTAACGGTACATAAACATTTGATAGAGTATCTGGTTTTTGCCCTATCGGATTTATCAATCCTAATGTTTGTATATCTATATCTGTTTCATTGCATTCTATCTGGATTACAGAGGCATTAATCAATAATTTATTATCTTTAAAGCTGATTATATCATTATCAATAACGATTTCTCCATCAATCAGATCAATCATATTAGAATCAATTTCAATCTCTTCTTCCTCACCTTCTAATATTCCAATCTCAATCTCATCATCAGTTGAGCGATGATTAATCGAATAAATTTTAGGTATGGCATCAACTGTTATCGGTTCGGAAGTGATATCCCCATTTGACCTGATTATCTTTAATGTTATATTATCTCCGGCTTTGAAATATTCTGGTTCTAATATTGTCCTGTAATAAGAATTTGTGACGGTCTTATATTCTATGTTTATATTGGAGTATTCTAATATCCCACCTGAACTAGAAGATATCTCTATAGGTATAGTGCAATAATCCCATTGATCAGGTATACAGTTAACTAAGAAATCCTGCATAGAGCTATAGTTCCATCTTATTGTCCTTGCTTCGTCAACCTGGAGATATTCTTTATAGGCAGAAATGCCATCAACTTTTATCTCAATGTCATTGGGCATTGGTTTGCTTATCTTTACAAATGTGTGGTTATAATAGTTGTTGGGGTCTTCTATATCTTTAATGCCATACAACACATCAGGGGCATTGAGTTTTTCTTTGTTTTCTTCTACACTATAATATCCTCCATTCATGGCTATTTGTTTGTTGCCATCAAGAATAATTGAGGATAAACGCCATAACTTTAGAGTACCATCATTTTTATAATATAGGCTTGACGTGTCTACCATATAAGGGCAATCATACCATCCAGTACCCCAGTCACTGGAGCATCCTAACCTTCCATATAATGCAGTATAGCTATCTGCCCTTATCTTTTCACCATCTGTGGCATTATATACCATAGTTTTCTTAGCATTGCTTACCCAGACATAATTGTTGTCTGCTAATGAAGGATATCTGTTCAATTGACCGGCAAGGTCTGTGCTTAAGTTTACATACCATATCTTATCTCCATTGCTCTTGTTTAACCCATATAGATCGTAGAATCCTGATGAGAATAACATATTATCATTCATCGACAAGCTTGCTTCATATCCTGAGTATATTGAGTCTGATAGGAATGCACTCCATACAACTTCACCATTTGTTATGTTTAATTTAGAAATGTTTAAGTTCCAATTTTCTTTTACAATATAAGTGTAGACTATACTATCTTCTGGAATGAATGTTCTCTTAAAGATACATCTTGTTGGCTGTTCCCACATTATTTCTCCGTCTGTCGCATTGATTCCTACTAGTTTTTCATCATAACAGGCTATCAAATAATCCTTTTCGACATCAATCTGTTCAATATTCCACATGGAATCAGAAAATATTTTTCTCCAGACTACTTCACCACTAGACTTATTTATTTTAGTTATGCCCCTGTCTGCGTCATTCCATCCGGGATATGAATCTGATGATACATATACAAACCTATCATCTGCTCCATCTGAAGCTATCGATGTTTCGGCTCCGCCACTCTGCAGATCTAGCATATAATCAAGATAGTATGCTTGTTGGCCATAGTAAGACCAATCCCTGAGCCTAAATCCTTCTATCTCCATCTCTGCACTGGTGATGTTGTCTGTTTTTTTGAGTTTTATGTACTTAGTATAGCTTCCGGCCTTTTCAAATGTAAGATTTTCTTTGTATATATTATTGAAATTATTCAAACTAGTTGGCCTTTGCCTGGAATAATACACTATTCTATCATCATCTCCTGATTTTACTAAATCATTATTTACATACCACTCATAACTTAAAGTATTACCTCCATTCCACATAGCTGTAATGTTCTTTTCTTCTGTTGGACTGCTCGGTGTTAATATTAGGGTGTCTTCTTCATTGTCATCTTTTTTATTGATAATAACGGCAAAATCCTCCAGGCTAGAGTCTTCACCATCGCTCACATTCACTCCAAAGTTATATGTTTTTGAGCAGCTATCGAATCCACACTCTTCTGAATTTAATTCAGATAGGTATAAACATTCACCTAATTCACATTTTGGGGAGAAATATTTGATATGGCCTTCGCAAAATGATTCTTGGCATATAATCTCATCACATGGATCAGGCTTACATTCTAATATGCTTGAGTTACATCCAAATTCGCATGATTCTTCTTCATAGGTGCATTCACCTTCTGAACACATGCCTGAATGATATCTTATATCGCTTTCACAATAGTTTTCACAAATTACGCCATCACAAGGATCACCATTACATTGTTTTGTGGTGTGGTTGCAGCCGAATTCACAATCTTGATCTTGGTAGCTACATTTACCATTGCTGCATCTTCCACTATAATACCTAGTATCACTATCACAATAATCATTACACTTGACAACATTGCATGGATCTTGTATACATACCCATTCATCCCATGTTCCTGATTTATCACAAATTTTACCAGAACCACAGTCAGAATTATCATAGCATCTTACTACTTTTACATTCCACTGGTCAATCTGCCATCCTGTCCAGGACCAAGCAGATGCCCAGTAGCTATCTGAACTACCGATACCTTCGTCAAAACAATAAGTATAGACAGACGGAACAAATTCTGCAGGTGCTTTAGCTAATGTTATGGTTCCTTTCTTAGATATTTTTGTTCCTGAGCAGCCAGTTGTTCCGCATTCATTCCACATAGTATCTCCAATAATATAGCTGAATTCATCGCCAAATTCGCAATTGTAACTTATTTTTGCTTCTCCAATAATATACCCGTTTTTTATCTTGCTATCTTTTTCAACAGAATTAAATCCCATCCTGGAATAAGCTTTGGCCACAACATTCCGATAATAGTAATCATAGTAGTTTTCACTACAATCTTCATAACCAGACATAACACAGCTGCTCATTGCTTGATAGTCAGCTATAGAATAATAACTACGTCCTGCACTTGATTTAGTTGGGAGGCTTGCCAGCCCATAGCCTGGATTAGCATAACTAGTAGTATAATCATAACGCTGTAGATTGCAACTTCCTCCATCTCCAACTTTTGTCTGCCATGTGAAAGTATTGTTGTTTTGGCTAAACTTGCTACCATTCATAGAGAAGCTGATATCCATCCCTTCTGGATCATAAGCTTCGACAGTTATTTCTATTTTATCTGTTTCATTTATGATAAAATCCTGGATAGGTGTGATTATGGGTAATTTGTTTGAGTTGTTTATTATTATGTGGGCATATTCTAATGATTCAAGTAGACCATCATCTGCGTCTATCTCAAATATATACTCTCCTTCATCTCCTTTTTCTGTTTGCCAGGTAAATATATTATCCTCTTCGGTAAATCTTGAATCATTTATGCTGAGGGTTAGCTGATCATTATCTATATCATAAGCAGATACATTTATAATAATCATCTCTTCCTCTCCCACTTCAATCATGGGTATAGGTTTAATAGACGGCACATGGTTAGTAGTGATTATACCTGTCAATGTCTCTTTTATATCTTTGTAGATCAGATCTATTATCAGATTATAATATCTGTCTTCTTTTTTTAAGTTGTTAAATCTTATATTTGTTATGCTTTCTCCTGAAGGAATGTTCTTTTTTATAATACCAGATTCAATAATATCATCTTTTTCAAGAAAGTAGTTTATACTTATATTTGTTTCATAGTTAAACCTGTTATTCAATAGTAGAGTTATATTCTTATTATAATCAGAGGGAATTATCAATGATGAGTCAATATAGCCTACATCTAGATTAAAACCGGCATAGGTTCTGGATTCATTTTCAAAATAGAATTCCAATTTATATGTGTAAAGTCCTGCTTCTTCTGGTGCTATGAAACTCAAATTATGCAGGCTGTTTGATGTATCTATCTCTTTTTCAGCTATAATCACATCGGATTGCCATAGCTTGAGCTTGCCTATCACGCTTTGTGTTTGGATGTTAGTTGTGGATACATTTATTATCACTTCTTGTTCAGGAGCAGCTTTTTCATTATATTCTACCTTATTGATGATGATTGGCGAGAAAGGTATATATTCTATCTTATACCTCATGTTTGTAAAGAGCCTTATCTCTCCTGTTGTACAATTGATGATTTCAACAGGACTTATTGTTGTCAATACAATTTCAGATGTTTCTGTGAAACTATGTGAATAGCTTATTCCAGCTTTTTTGGTATCTTCTGAACATGCTTTTTCTACGAGCTTTCCATCCCATTCTGGCAGATCATCTATAGTAATATCTAGTGGATTGCTAAGCTCTAAGATAGTTAGGTTTACAATTATTGTTTTTAATGGTAGCTTGATCTGATTTACTTTTACGGGCAGGACCAATATCTCAAATGTTTGTTCTTGGATAAAGTCAGGTATGGTCAATAATGAGAAATTGTCTTCATCTATTATATCATAATCATCGATTGTTTCGTTAATCTCAATTGTGTAAGTAGTATATACATTTCCTGTCTCAAGTATCTGGTAAGATTGTGCTGAGAACACATCATAATCATGAGATAAGCTATCGCAGAATTCAGACTGGACTATATTGGGTATCTGGATATTATTCAATGGGCTTCCGAATAATTCGTATGACATAAGCGATAATCCAGAAGGTAATGGCGATTGCCAGTAGTAATTGTTTCTCGCATTCCTGTATGTTTTTCCAATTGTCCCATATTTGCCAAGGTTACATATAAATGCCTTTACAAAATCCCTGCTAGGTATGGCAGTCGGCGCTACTATTGTGGAATATTTGTTCAATTCACTGACATAGCTGTCATATTTTGGCAGGTGCAATCCAGCATAGTCAGAATCAAACAGTAAAAGCGGTCGGTGTGTTTGAAAGTTGTCCCAGTTAAGATCTTCAGGTGTTAGTTTATCCAATATTGTCTGGCTTTTAGCGTATTGGATGTCATTTTTTATTCCACCCTCACTCTCTATTATGAGTAAACTATCTTTGTCCCATGAATCTACACTATTTTCTACATCACTCCAGCTCCATTCGTTCAACTGACGTGGTTCAGCTGTGCGTATCTCATTTTCATTAGGAAACTCCTGCACCAATGCACTCCAGACTATTGATACATGTAGATCATTAGAAAGAATAGATTCTTCTGTATAGTATGTTGCATGACCTAGATCAATCTTATCATCGTTTAGCTCATTTATCATCTCATCAATAGAATTTCCTACAATCCTTCCGACTGTTGCAGATTCATAAGCAACCTGTACAGCAGCTTGAGATATAGGTATGAGTATGAGAAACAGGATGCAGATCTTTATTATCTTGTTATTTGCTATTATTTTTTAGCACCCCTATAATATTCTACTTGTTCTTCCTGAGTTGCATATTCATTCCATTCTTCGTAAGCATAAGTTTCTTTTAGTTTAATCTCTCCATCTGGAGTTGTATATCGAACCTGCTCTCCATTCGCCATAGTTAAGCAGAATCCAGCACAAAATACGTTTTTTGAAGTGCCGTTGCATAGAATCTTAAATCCGTCTTTGTTTAACTTACGGTCTAGATCTCTAAGTGTTTGATAGTGATTTTTATTATAATCAATAGAATATTCTTTATCATTGAATTTTATGGTTAATCTCTTCTTATCCTGATCAACAACCAATTCTGCTTCAAACTTCTTGTTATTTCCTATCACTTTTATATTGTGGTTTTCAAATCTAGGGAGTTCTATCTTGTGTTTTGATTTTTCTGATAGATCTGTTTGTTTTTTTTCTTGATTCTCTATTTGAACGTTCTCGAGAATAAGATTATCCTCACAAATGACATAATCCCCCTTTTTGACATCTTTTTTAGTTGAAGTCTTGAAGATAAATCCACAGTCAACAAATATTTCGTTCCATTCTAACAACTTATTATCTAATCTTTCCTGTTTTTTTTCAACTTTAACAACTTCACCTTCTAATTTGTAGTTATTTCCTTGAATTTGTCCAACATCTTTTTTATCATTGTTTTTAATTTCAATATCGTTATTAAATAACAATGAGACTTGACAATTGCCTATTTTATTTGTGAAATCTTTTGGATCTTTAATTCCTCTATGTTCTTCAAAATAGTGGCTTTCTGCTTGGATAGTTATATCATCTATTGTTATAATCCAATCTGATTCAACTATCGATTTGTCGGTGTCTTTTCCTTTTATCATTATTTCTTTGATTTTAAATTTGTTTCTCATTCTTAACTCCCCGGACGTATAGTCTGGATACTGCCCGGACTCGAATCGCTCATTATAACTGCAAATTCTTTTGGTCCAGAATTGCCTTCAAATGATTTTGTAATTTTCAATGGATTGATTGGATCAACAGTACCATATTCAAGTGTTTCTTGGACCATATCTAAGATGTCTTCGTTATTTTTTACATTAGGGAATGCCTCCATCACTTCTTCTGCTCTAGTTTTACCATTTGCTCTTACATATTCAAATATATGATCATATCCCCAATCTTCTTTTACACCTTTTTTTAGAACTACAGATCCTTCAATAAATTCATCACTAACTTTTACGCTAAAATCCTTAGCTTTATACATATTAATCGGCTTGTGCATTCCTGTTTCATCCAGCGGATTGCCATCCCAGAGTTCAATATATCTTGCTAGCTTATTTGGGCTTACCTTTGCAGGGTCAATAATTTCAGAAATAATACCTTGATTGACTAAGTCAATCAATTCTTCACCCATATTATCAACATAATTTGGATTGGGGACAAAGCTTCCTTCTTTTATAGCACCACTTGCATCAACTTCCCAGTAGCCTCTGATATCTGTTGGGTCTACTCCATCTATAATAGAGACTTCCTGTTCTGCTCTTATAATATTATCCCATTGATTTTGACTTATTTCTCCTTTTAACCACTTACTTTCAAATGAGCTCTCAATATCAATAGCATTTTTAGCTCTTGGTTTTATGTCAAATATATATCCACCAGTATTCTGAGTGCCTTTTGCAAATTCTGCAGCTACTGTTTTGGATTTACTGGCTGCAATAAAAGCACTATCCTCACCTTCTAATATGTGAAGGGGTAAATCTCTCATAGAATCTGTTTTTGCTTTTAGACCAATCTCTAAAACTTCGTCTGGACTAGTGATGCCTCTTTCTACTAAGAATCGTTTTGAAACACCCCTATACACTATCTGGTCTTCCTGAG
>JBDRQV010000129.1:0-10608 GCA_043826105.1 Nanobdellota archaeon
TCACTTATGCTGACGGTCACATGAATTATATTGTTGGTAATGGTACATGGGGTACTCCAATAGATACAGGAGCAGGAACCTTAGCTACAGACATATGGTACCATATTATTGGAACACATAACAGAACAACCTCGAATTTATATATAAATGGAGCGATTAATGGTACAGTAGAAAATTTATTAGATGTTGGCTTAACAAATCTGACTGTCGGAGCTAGATACTTAAGCGAGTCTGTTTGGTATCAATTTAATGGTTCAATAGACGAAATAAGGATCTGGAACCGTTCTTTATCATCAGACGAAGTCTATCAACAATATATGTCAAATCTAAACAAGTTTAACCAAACCCAATGGTATTTATACATAAACCAAAGTAGAAATGCAACAGCTAATTTAAGCGAAGGCAATTATACATACAACATTTTTGCTTCTGACCTATATTCAAACCTAAATGAAACACATGAGAGATTAATAATCATAGATTGGACAGAACCAATATTTACTAATATTTCAAATAAGACCTTCGAACATTATGCAGGCGTAAGCTATGATATAAATGCGACAGATGAAAATGGGATAAGTTGTTTCTTTGTCAATGATTCGACAAGATTCAACATAACATGCAGTGGTTATTTAATAAATAAAACAAAATTAAGCAACGGCCTATATGACTTAAATATAACCATCTATGATACTGCAGCAAATGAGAATTACAGCTATATGTTAGTAAATATAACTGACACAACACCTCCAGTATTTACCAACACATCTAATAAGACATCTGAATTTGGTGTAGCATTTGATTATGATCTTAATGCTACAGATTCAAACAATATTAGTTGCTTCTTAGTAAATGATTCAACAAGATTTAACATAACGTGTGATGGATATATGATAAATAATACCAACTTAAGCATCGATTTATACTGGTTAAATATAACGATAAATGATACAGTAGGAAATAGAAATTCATCAATAATATTTGTAAATGTTACAGATACCACTTCCCCAAATATAAATATAACATATCCAGCAAACAATACTTACACTAATAATACAGGAATTGACATAAATTACACTGTTTTCGATCTGAATCTGGATTCATGCTGGTACTCCAACGACTCAATGACCCTTAACACAACACTGCCAAACTGCGCAAACATAACCTCTGTAATCTGGTCAGAATCACCACATAATGTAACTATATGGGTTAATGATACTTATGGAAATATAAACAGTTCGATCATATTCTTTACCATAGATCTAAATCCACCAAACTTTACAGTATTTGCTAACCAGACAACGCATGAGGAAGACGCATTTGGTTATGATATAAATGCAACAGATACAAGCCCATTAAGCTGCTTCACAGTAAATGATACTACAAACTTTAGGATAAACTGTTCAGGTTACTTAGAAAATAATACTTACTTTAACCAAAGCAAAGTAGATTTGTATTGGCTAAACATAACAGTAAATGACTCTGCAGGAAATGAGTTTTCTGATGTCATGTGGGTAAACATTACTGATAAAGGAAGATTAAATCTGCAATTAACATACCCGACAGGAGATACTAATGTTTCACAAAATAATTTCTTCCAGATAACTGTAAATATAAGCTGCAGAGATAATGATTGTGGCGATATCAATCTAAGTTTAGATCCTACTTCCCTCTCCGAATATGTGTTTTTCGATGGTTTTGAAAGCGGCAACCTCTCTTCAAATTGGACAGCAATAGGCGATCCAGGAATATATAATCGGACAAAAGTCGCAACATCTGCAAGTTCATGCGGATCTCCAAGAACAGGAACATATTTTATTACATTCGATTCTTCTACTACATCCACAGAAACAAACATCTTAAAGACAAACTATGATTTCTCTGATGCTGAAAATATAATATTAGACTTCTGGCATCATGAATCAAGTGATGAACAGACATCTTGTTCAGATCACAATGGTAATGATCCTAACTGTGATGGTTATTTTTTCACATGCGATGGTTACCGTTGGTATGTACTTGGAAATCTTGGTGATGTTGTATCATGGACACACGTAACTGTCAACGTATCTTCAGATTCTGACTTCTGCTCAGAAGTTAATTCAACATTTTCCATCAAATTTACACAATATGATGATTATTATTGCCCAACAGATGGAAGGATGCTGGATGATATTAATATTACTTATCTAGCACCCACTACTTCAAAATCAGGTCTGATCTTGATGACAAATACATCAACACCATTTTACACAAACACAACAAATCCATACAATATTACATTAAATAACACAGAATCAAAAGTCATAACTTGGTATGTCAATGCAACAGGCACAATAAACTCTACCCACGAATTCTATGTATATGCAAACAGGACAGATGATCTGCAAGTTGGTAATATAACAGATACATGGAACGTAACAATCAGAGAAGCAGTAACAGACATCTCAGGTCCATCATTCAACCTTACAAACCAGACAATAGAATACTTATACGCCCTAGGTTATAATATAAATGCAACCGATGATACTGCAGTATATTGTTTCTCAGTTAATGATACTAAATTCACGATAAATTGCTCAGGATACCTAACAAACAACACATTACTAAATGTATCAATCTATTGGCTTAATATAACTGCTAACGATACATTAGGTTATGAAACAACTAAAATTATGTGGGTTAATGTAACAAACACAACCTTACCTACTTTCACAAATCTGGCAAATCAGACTGCTGATTATAGTGATGGGTTAGGTTATGATATAGACGCCACAGACCTATCAAACATTAGTTGTTTCACAGTAAACGACACGACAAATTTCAAGATAAACTGTTCTGGCTATTTAGAAAATAAAACCCTGTTAAACGTTTCAACATATTGGCTAAACATAACCGTAAACGACACTATTGGGAATGAAAACTATGGTATAATCTATGTCAACATAACTGACGACAGTACATCACCCATAGTTAATATAACATATCCGATAAATGGAGCAATATTCAACTACACAACCACTTCAGTATCTCTAAATGTATCTACAAATGAAAATTCAACATGTTTCTACACTACAGATTCAGGACAGACAAATAACACAATGACTGCAAATTCATCCAATACAGGATTTAATGCAACAATTTCGACCTCACCCGGAATAACATACACGACAAATGTCTATTGTAATGATTCATATGATAATTGGAACATAACTGAATCAGTAATATTTTCATTAAATGCATCTCCTTCAATAGGGTTGGATATGATATATCCTACATCTAACATAAATGTATCTAAAAATGATATGTTTAATGTCTCTGTAAATGTAAGCTGCAAAGATAGGGATTGTGGCGAGATCAATGTTAGCTTAGATCCAAGCACTACAACAACATCCTACGGTACATTATCATGCGATTATGCAGGATGTACAGGTGAATACACATTTGATGATTTTTTAGGGGCAGGTTGTACACTAGAATCAGCTTATCTGACCACAAATGTAGAAGAAAGTGATTATGATTCTTCAACAGAATATATAGAATGGACAAAAGTAGACAGTACTCAAGTACAGTCAACTTGTAATCCAGGCGTACAATCTTATTGCGGTGTCTATTATACTTGTTTAGCTGATAACGATATAACTAGCTATGCAGAAGATGGTTCTATCACTGTCCAGATGAAGATATCCAGCGGAGTTAACTGTTGTTGTCGTCCTTATCTAAATGCTAATCTTACACTAGTGTATACTCAAAATTGTGGAAAAGGACTTATAACAACAGATACATCTGCAACACCATTCTACACTAACTTAACAAATCCATATAATCTAACCTTAAATGAAAATGAAAGCAGAGTTATAACTTGGTGGGTAAATGCAACAGGGACCTTAGATACAACACACGAATTCTATATCTATGCAAACAAGACCAATGCAGGTATACCTATAACTAATGTAACTAGTACATGGAATACAACAATAAAAGATTTAACAGTTCCAGCCCTATTATTTTATCCAGATACCACAGCCAATGGTTCCCATAATCTTCAAAGGATAATAACTGTCAATGTTTCTGTCTCAGACTCAGATCTAGACACAACAACAATCTATATATATAATTCAACAGAGCTCATAAATTCAACCACATCTACTTACATACAACTTACTAATCTGACATATGGCACATATTACTTCAATGCTACTGCAAATGATACATCAGGAAATAGGAACATATCAGATACAAGAACTCTAATACTTAACAAGCCAATCCTTTCCATATCTAGAGCTTACCCTACCACAAACATAAATGCCTCCCAGAACAGATGGTTTAATGTTTCAATAAATGTAACCTGCCTTGAGCACAACTGTGGAGACATAAACATAACGCTTGATCCTGTTTCAGGAATAGAATGCGGAGAGATAACAAACTGCGATTTCAGCCAAACAGGAGACTGTAGTAATCAGGATGGCACATGTACTTCTATCCCAGGATGGACATATTACGAGATAACTAATAACATATTAGGTCCTTATGAACAGGCACAGGTCTCAACAACCTCGAATCCATTTGGAGATAAAGGTAACTGGTTACAATTTGGATCAACATATACTGGCTCAAAAACCTCAGGCTGGAAAGCATATCTATATTCAGACGCATTTACTGCAAATGCAGATTATATCACTTATAATTTTGATGGTGAAGACTACGACGAATGGGGATACGGCCTTATGATCTATGAAGACGGTAACGAGACAGAAAATTACCAACTATTAACATATCGTTGTCCTTATTCCGGAAGCTGGGATGAAAACGACGATGTTTGGGGTGGGTGTAATGATAATTCTAACACTAATCCAAGTGCAGAGATAGACCAGACTGTAGCTATAGATAGCAGCCTAAGAAACAAACAGATAAGGATAAAAGTATGGACAGGAGATGGAGGATCTGGCGATTATGGGACAGCATATATCGATGATATATGTCTTTCTGATGCTAGCGGAACATGCATAAGCACTTCAAAAAGAGTAATATCCACAACACCAGGAACAATACCTTTCTGGACAAACAAAAGCTCAAATCCTTATACTATAAATCTAAACAACACAAACTCTAGCATAGTTACCTTTTATATCAACACAACAGGGACCAAAGGAAACACCTATGAGTTTTTTGCTTATGCAATCATAGAAAATGACACATCACTAAGAAATGACACAACGCATTGGAACGTTACTATAACAGATGCAACGATACCAATAGTTCGTTTCCAATCATCCACTACTACATCAGGAAATCATAGCCAGACATACATATATGCTTCTGTCACAGCAGATGATGATAATATGGGTAACATTACAATCTATTTATATAACTTGACCTCATTAGTAAACTCAACAATATCTTCTCAATCAGCAACATCCCATTCTGTTAACTTTACAGGATTAGGTGATAATACATATTATCTTAATGCAACTGGTCTTGATACAAGCGGAAACTCAGACTCTACCGTAACAAGAACAATAAGATTAGACACCGTCTCACCGACAATAATACCAATCACACCTAGAGATGGATACAATACCAGTTCAACAAGCCTTAATTTTACATTCTATATATCTGACAATTCTACAAACAATTGTACATTGTATATGGATTCAGAAGGTTCAGTATCTTACAACATAATAAGCTACAATTCTTCAGTTTCACCTAATATAAACACATCATTAAATGCATCTAATATTGCTAGCAGACTTAATTCATGGTATCTTAGCTGCATAGATTCAGCAGGAAATACAAACACAAGCACTATCAAAACATTTACTGTTGATTCAACAGCCCCACAAATAATTGTTTCTTCACCGACAGCAAATGGAAGTTTTGGTTATCTTATCTATCTTAAGACAGAGATAACAGATGTACTTTCTTCAGTCGAGTCTGCATGGTATTATATATACAATAACTCAGACTCTAGCCAACTATTATCAGGGGGAGCTCTCAACAGTACAGGTGATTGGGACTCGACATGGAATTCATCCTCTTTTGATGGGGTGGAATGGAATGTTACATTTAGCGTATTTGCTAATGATACACTAGGTAATATAGCAAACAGGAATGTATCATTCTATCTTGACAATAATCAGCCAGTCATTCAATTGATAACTCCTCCTGCCTCACTGACATACTATAACTCTAACTTCAGCCTTAACTTGATAGTACAGGATCTCTCATTGAATTATACCTATTATAATATCAGTGCAGAAGGTTCTCAAAAACAATATAATTCAACAATCTATGAAACTATAGTTGGAGAGCACATATGGAAGGACAATTTCAACGTATCTGATAGTGCAGACGGTCCATACAATATAACAGTATATGGTAGAGACTCTATAGGAAACTCAGTTAATGTATCAACTTTTTTTATCATAGATAAATCATCTCCAGATCTCACTATCACACGCCCATTAGATAATGAATATGTCAATACAACCTATCTAAACTTCAATTGGACAACATCTGATAATACTTCTACAACACTTAGTTGTAATGTTACTGTAAGTGGGATCACTAAAAAATTATATTGTGCTAATTCAACACCATGCAATTATACATTTAATGGGTTTAGCGAGACAACATATAACTTCAATATAAGTTGTAGCGACAATGCATCTAATAAAGTGATCACTTCAAGTAACTTTACTATAGATGTTACATTTCCTTTGCTCTCATTTACAAGCATGACTACAACAGCAGGAAATCATTCTCAAAATTATATAGTTATAAATGCAAGTGTTACAGAACAGAATATAGATAACTTGACTATAAGATTATATAATTCAAGTGGAACAATGATCAACACGTCATCAACATTATCAGATTCATTATTTATGAACATAACTGATCTTGCAGAAGGCACATACTATATTAATGCAAGCATAAATGATTCGGCTAATCATCTAAACTACACAGAAACCAGGTCCATAGCATTAGATTATGTATATCCCTCATCAATAATCTCAAAAAACACATCATCTCTGGAGTATGGTTATGAGTCAATAGCTATCAATTGGACATCATCAGACAATAACATAAAGACAACAATATTTAATGTAACTCTTCCAGGCGGCCAAGTTATAAATAGTTCAAATCAGTCTTCTGGTTCTGTAAATCTTAGTAGCGATGTTTTGGTCGGTCTTGGAACATACACTATATCTTTATATTCAGAAGATGATGCAGGAAATATAAATAAGACCACCACCATATTTACAGTTGATGATACTATAACTCCTTCTGTCTCATTTGTAAATCCTGATACTAAAAATTACTCAAGAACATGGATATTTGCAAATGCCACTTCCAATGAAACAAGCCTAAGCTTTATAGCTATCTATTTATATAATCAATCAGGATTAGTAAATCAGAACAATGGATCAACAAGCCCACATGCCTTTAATTTCACATCACTTTCAGATGGAGTTTATTACTATAACGCCTCTGTATGTGATGAGACAAAATGTAATTCATCAGAAACACACACTCTAAGGCTCGATACTCATCCTCCTTTTATCTCATTTGAATTACCAACCCCCTCTTCAGAAGTAACTTCAGATAGTTATATATCAGCAAACATAAGCGTTTCTGATAATAGTATCGGAATGATAAATATCACCCTCTATAATTCATCAGGTATTATGATCAATTCATCTACTAGCTTTTCAACACCCTTCTACTATAACTTTACTAATCTCTATGATGATACTGTTTATCTAAATGCAACAGTAAACGACACCGCAGGAAACAGAAATTCAACTATAACAAAGATATATTCTATTGATTCTACTAAACCATTGATAAGTTATGCAGGTGGAACAGAAGAGAACAATACATATAAGATTAGATCATGGATATATGTAAATGTAACAGCTTATGATACAAATGAAGCAAATATCACTTTCTACTTATATAACTCAAGCAGAGACAATGTTAATTCTACTACATATATTGCAGGAACAAGAAGCATAAACTTTACCTCTTTATCCGATGATTCTTATTATTATAATGTTACGGTGAGAGATACATTGAACAACCAAAATACAACATCAACTAGGGTTTTAACCCTAGATAGTGTCTACCCAACAATAAACATAACAACACCACTAAACAACACCAACACATCAAACTCAAACCTGACCATCAACTACACAGCATCTGACCTAAACCTAGCATACTGCTGGTACTCAAACGACTCAATGACCATAAACACAACATTACCAAACTGCACAACTAACTTAACAAACATAACCTGGTCAGAAGGAAACCACAACATCACCATATGGGTAAATGATTCAGTGGGACATGAAAACAGCAGCAGTGTATCATTCAATATAGACCTAACATCTCCAACAATAACAATAAACACTCCGCTTAACAACACAAACTCAACAGATGAAAACCTGACCATCAACTACACAGCATCTGACCTAAACCTAGCATACTGCTGGTACTCAAACGACTCAATGACCATAAACACAACACTACTGAACTGCACCACAAACATAACCAATGTAACTTGGTCAGACGGACAACATAACATAACAATCTGGGTAAACGATAGTGCAGGCAACAAAAACTACAGCTCAATAACCTTCACCATAGACACATTATACCCAACTATAACGATAACAACCCCTCTCAACAACACAAACTCAACAGATGAAAACCTATCCATCAACTACACAGCATCTGACGCAAACCTAGCATACTGCTGGTACGCTAATGACTCAATGTCATTAAACACAACTCTGCCCAACTGTACAACTAACTTAACAAACATAACATGGTCAGAAGGCAACCACAACATAACGATTTGGGTAAATGACACATTCGGCAACAAAAACAGCTCAAGCATAAGCTTCTTCGTAGACCTCACACCTCCGAATGTAACTTTAGAAACACCGATAGATAACTACACCAACAATAGTGTAGGCATTGCAACAGTTCATTTCAATTGTTCTGTTACAGATGAAGTAGCCTTAGCTAATATAAGCCTTTATCTCACTAATAGCACTAACGAAAGCTTCTCATTAAATCAGACAACAACCATCACAGGAAAAAATAATTCTGCCAATTGGTCAGTATCAATTCAAAATGGTAATTACACTTGGAACTGTCTTGCATATGATTCAGCAGGAAATTATAACTGGTCAGCAAACCGTACAATGTTGATAAACACATCTTCAGATCTAGACGGAGATAACATACCTGATATACTTGATAAATTATATTACAATGAGACATATGTAAATAAATCAGGAGTAATCAGATTAAATATCACAGTAGGGGGTAATAAAACAAATCAATCTTTTAGTGATGTTCAGGAAGTCAGATTCTACGACCAAAATACACTGTTGTTTAACTTTAGTTTTAATTTTAGTAAATATTCTCTTGATTTGAGTAATGTGACTATAATAAAATCAACAAATTATATCCTCATTAATTTATCTGCTCAATTACAGACAAACAAGACTATCTATATGACAGACAGCAATTTCATGAGCCTTTGCGTAAAAGATGCAGAAATAAATTCAATTGACCAGATGAGTGCAGGATGTACAGGATCAAACGAGACTGATTTTACATTATGTTTAGGTGGTACATTAACTTTAGGCAACATAACATGTACTGACCAAGGAACAACGATACAATTCGATAGTTTGATGCATTCAGCTATTCGTGGAACGCCATTAACAACACCTGCTGCAACATCTTCTCCAGCTTCAGGCGGATCATTCTCAGGTTCAGCTGGAATCACATATTCGACAATTACTACAACCCCTACATCACGGACACTTCGAGAACAAAAGAATTATTTTTTCTGGATCGATCCATCAGGAACAAAAACTATACATACCTATGAAATTGCTGACATAGTTGAAGGCAAGATCAGATTAATAGTCGACAATACTTCTTATGATCTTCTTGTGAATACTTCATTAGATATAGATCTAAACAAGGATAAGATATCTGATTTACGATTTACATTGATCAAGACCCATCTTCCATTTGCCGATATAATATTTAACCTTATAGAAACTAAATCAACTCCACTGTCAGATGAACTTAACAAAGAACACCAGCTAGCAGAGGATATAATAGTAGTATCTGCAGAGGATGAGGTCACACTTTCTCCCAAAGATCAAGGTGAAAAGATACCAGCTCACTTTATCATATTCGGGATAGCAATAATACTGATAATAGGCAGCATACTATTAGTATTTCATACTGATGTGATGGATATGTTAAAACTATAGTTTAATCTAAGAAACAACTTTATCTATCCAATCAGAATAATCCTTATTGCTTTCACATCCCAATCTGATTATCGCAGGAACATCATAAGAATGTATCTTTTCAACTTCTTGCTTTATCTTTTTATAATTCCCTTCTTTAGTTTTCGCCAAGACAACAACCTCTTTGCTCTCTTCTATCTTATCATCCCACCAATACATGCTCTCGATTGGAAATATATTTACACAAGCAACTAACTTCTTATCTAATAGATGTTTAGAAATCTTTCTAGCTTCTTTTTTATCTTTACATACAATATAT
>JBDRQV010000130.1:0-3811 GCA_043826105.1 Nanobdellota archaeon
ATAACTAAGATACATGTATCTCATTTATATTCAATAGCACACCTAAATAAATCCAGGGATCCTAAAGTTAAAAAGATATTGGAAGATATACAAAACTATGGTAATTTAGAACAAAAACAAAGGAACATAATCCATGAGTTATTGTCTGTTCTATTTTATCTACAAAAGATAATTGTATCTAATCAAGAACAGCTCACTATTTTTAGAAAAAAAGAATTAAACAGCCTATCAAGAAATAATTTGTTAAGGTGGATCAAAGAAGAAATCAATTTCATAACACAACTAATTTCCCTGTTCAAGAAAGAGATAGATGAAGAACACACAGTCTCTAGAGATGCAATAACATTTTTTAAGAGATTATCAGATGATAATATCCCCGGATTAAGGGGCATTGAAAAGAAATCTTTAGTCATGGGTGAGCTTGTAATTCGACATAAATCCACTATAGCTAAAAACACAGCTAGTGATTTACCTATGATCAGTATAGCAGAAAGAATGGGTGCAAAACTGATCTCAGATGGAAGTTCCGCTCTATATATGCTAGCTCGTTTAGGTAAACAATGGGATATCATAGATGAGAAGAATATTGTTTTAAGGGGAAATATCAATCCAGTAGTATTGATGCCTATAAAAAGACTGATAGATCATATCGGGAAATTATGGAAACGCGAATTCGAGAAACAATTTCCAAGAAAAAAGTTTTTCCCTATCTGCATATCTAGTTTAAACAGGACTATTGAAGAACAGAATAGAATTAGGTTGACAAATCCTCATGCAGTTGAACCTGAGAAATCTGCACATGTAAGGGGCATAGCTTTTGATATATCTACAAATGGCATGATTGCTGAATATCATAAATTAAATAATATAATTCCTAGCAGAAGCATAAAAAGAAGAGTGGGAGATAAATGGATAGTTCAAAATATAAGGAGAACCATCACAAATATACTGATTAGATTAAAAGACAAAGTAAATGGTGAACCGATCATAAATTTCTATCTAGAAACAAACGGATGTTATCATGTTGTAATCAACACCGAAAAAGAAGCTATGCGACTTTTATTGGCTAAACTAAGTTAGGCCTGGCTAGGGTTATAAATGATTTTCCCTGCTTATAAAACCCATCATACCAATTACCATTCAAATGATCTGAGCCTACAATCTGCACATTAAATTGTCTTCTTGAACATAACAATATGGATGTCATGTAATCGGATCTTTTTTCCCTTAATTCCATGCATTTATCATAGTTTATTTTAAATTGAGGGAGAGTCAGGTAATCACCATGCACATTTGCCATGAATACAGCAAGGATATATGCTTTTTTATGTTCTGGCAAATTTTTTGGATCATCATTGTACTCAATATGGATTCCTCTTTTTAATAAACTATCCAACACATTTATACTATCTGAAAAAAACCCCAAATCAGCACTTCTACAATCGATCATTTTTCTACTTAAGCAATCTGTTAGATAGATATGTCCAAATATCCTTCGCAATTTGCCTGTTTCTCCCTCTAAGAAAAGACCATCTGATTTAGTTAAAACATCGTTCAGACTAGGTAAAAACTCGGATCTTTGGCTATGTTCATCATCACTTATGAAAACAAATCTAGGATTATTACCATATTTCTCAGATATGTCTAATCCGGCACCAACCATCAATCTTTCTATTTTCTCTTCCATCTAACTAATTAATTTAACACCTTTTATAAATTTTACTATTATTTAGTGATTAATATAACTCATTAGCTTAGTTTTAGAAACAATAAACTTTATATACTCTTAAACTAAAATTTAATCTAAAATGAGTATTTTAGACAAGTTGATGTTTTGGAAAAAAGGCGACGAATTTGGAGACCTTGGAAATGGACCAGGCATGGGTATGGGCATGGATGCAGGCTTAGGAAAAGATTTCGGAGCTCCTCCAGGCGGGATGGATATGGGTTTTGGAGCGCCAGGATCTCAGCCATCAGGGATGCCACCACCAGGTATGCCAGGTGCACCACCAGGATATCCCGGAGCAGATTTAGGATATGGTCAGGCACAACAGCCAGGCTTTGCTCAGCAATCTCAATTCGGACAGTCAGCCCAGCAATCTTCAGCACCGCCAGGATTTCAGACAGCTCCACCTATCCAATACCAACAGCAATCTCCAGTCAGGGAAGATTTTGCAATTGTTGGAAAAGATATTGAATTATTATCATACAAGCTAGATACATTAAAAGCAGCGATAGATATGGTAAATCAAAGACTAGCTAACATAGAAAGGATGGCTATGGGTCCAGAAGGCAGGCAGTGGTAATCTTTATATATCATTGATTTAAATTATAGTTCTATGGCAAGATCAAATTTTTTTTCAAGACTTTTTTTATCAATATCTATCATAATACTATCTCTCGATCAGATAGTAAAATACATAATCGATAAATCCATGTCATTAGGCCAGTCAATACCTTTAATCCCTAACATACTCCATCTGACTTATATCCATAATACAGGTGCAGGTTTTGGGATATTGAGAGATATGAATTCATTGCTTATCTGGATATCATTGATCATTATCGGAGCTATCTTATATAATTATGATAAGATTCCAAAAGAAAACATCCCTCAGGCAGCAACAGCTCTGATCATAGGCGGAGCAGCAGGCAATCTGATCTCAAGGATTTTTCAGGGCTATGTCATTGATTTTATAGATTTTAGGGTTTGGCCATCATTCAATGTTGCAGATTCTGCAATAACCATAGGCGCAATAATTCTTGTGATTTATCTATGGAAGAAATGATATATCTAAAAAAAATATTCGATGGAGAAATAACCTATCAAACAAAATATCTGATATAACTATATATCCTAGAATTGATTATGATTAAGTTTAAAATCAAATCTAAAAATTAGTATAAACTTTATCCTTTATACATGAATGTGCTTTACGGTCTTTCTTAGCTTCTTTCTCACTGTCAAACCAGACTTGGTTCTTCTTCTTTATCTTCTTTGCCCAGTCACAGTTTGCAACATGATATGTAGCGCCGGTTTTACTTGCAACATACTTTCCAGGTACAAATGATTTTTTGACTTCTTCCACAATCTCTTCACGGTCTTCTCCATCCATGTCATTCACAATTTTTTTCCTCTTAATTCCTGCTATAGATATGATAAATCCCAAAGCAGTTAAGACAGCAGTCATAATGAATCCATTGTTATGGCATCTTTCTAGATAATATATAAAAAGCAGATCAGCTAAGATAACTGCAAAAACCAATGACAGCAGCAAATATCCCCAGTTATATCTATTATATATGCCGATCAATGATATGAATGCTAAGAAAATGAGTATTATCAGGATAAACAGCTCGCCCATGAATGCTACTCTTCTAAGGCCAAATATTATGGATATCATACCGATAAAAACAAATAACAATATCAGATCCAAGACAAAAAAACTAGTTTTACCATCCCCCATTGTAATAATAAGTAAGGTCTAACTGATATTTAAACATTTCTATTCTAGAGTAGTGACTTCAAAATTCTTCCCAATCATCTATCTGTTTAAGATATCCCTTTCTTTTCAAGAATTCAATTTGAGATTTAGTGTATTTATATACAAGGTCTCCTCTTTCTTCTCCACTATATTCCCAAGGCTCTACTATGACAATATCTCCTTCTCTTACCCACAATCTTCTTTTTAATCTTCCGGGAATTCTGCAGATCCTCTTCTTGCCATCAAGACACCTTATTTCCATCCTTGATCCGCCTAAACGTTTTTCTAGAACTCCAAAAACTTCTTTACCACGAGGAAGCTTGATC
>JBDRQV010000131.1:0-6609 GCA_043826105.1 Nanobdellota archaeon
TCTTTAGTAGAGTTATATCCATATTATCAATATTGACTTTTTTAGTCTCTTCGTCTCCAATTATAGGATAACCCCTAAACTCCCTGTTTTCTGAAAGACACTTCCTGGGATATGCCCTGTCTTTATATCTAAAAAAGACATCATAATTAGATATATTCTCACTAAACTTATTTACAAAATCATCCAAGATCTTTTTTGCTTTCTGGAGATTTTTTTCAACTATGATTATAGATAAATCATAAACACCATAATAAGTAGAATACAAAGGTATTAACTCTTCTTTATCCAAGTAAGTAATTAGATTATTATAGCTTTCTTCAGTCAGGTTCTTTAGTTTAAAAAAAACTCTAAAGAGTATATTGACCTCTAATAATTGATAGTTTACCCTACATTGAAAAGATCTGATAACCTTTTCTTCAACTAGACGTTTAATACGATAGTTCACAAACTGTTTTGACTTCTTTATTTTTTTAGCAATCTTTTGGTCAGATTGCCTTGAATCCTCGCTCAGCCCGTATAGTATGCTCCTATCATACTTATTTAATTTTAGTACCATTATTTTAGTCATAATTCCTTTTTATTTATAAATTTTACTAAATTGACAATAAATTCAGTGCTAACTTTTATATTTGAATCATACATTCTTTATGTTAATTGTTATTACTAAAGAATAATGACAATACTTAGGTTAATAAAAATGACAATTTCAGGCAGAGATTTAACAAATATTGATGTTAAAACAAAATGAAAAAAAATTCAAAGGTTTAGAAGAATTTTTGGAGGATACAAATTAAAATGACAAACGCAATTTATAATTTAAGAGACCAACCGCTAGTGACCCCTGCACTTGTACGATATGGTTCACCTCAAGATCATCATGAGGAAGAATCTTTTGAGAAAAGAGTAAGTGCCTGGAGATCCACAAGAAGAGAACACTATCAGAGCCCCTTTTTTGAAGGCCCACTCACTAGTCAAGTTTTTGATGATTTATTTTTATCTACACGCGGAAAGGTTGAGCTTGATAAATTTATTAGTAATAATCACTTTCTGTACACCCAAAAGTTAACTGTTCAAGAAATGCCCTCAGCAATTAAGGTAGAATACGAGACTTTTTTTGTGCATATTGACAAATAACCATACAAAAGAATTTAAAACAAAAACAAAATGACACAACAAACATTAACACAAAAAATATGGAAACCTATCGTAGCAATTGGCACATTAGTTTCGGGAGCTTGGCTTATCAATTCTCTTCAAGTTGATCCTAATTTTGTAAGTCAATCCAGATATAAAATTGAGAATCCAACACCAGTAGTGCACAAACTTTCATCTAACCCAAAAAGTGCTCTAGAATCACGGGGTATAAGATATGCTATTGCACCCAGAATAGGATTTGATTATTATTCTAATGCAGATGGATATCAAGCAACTTTTTATGATAATTCATTTTCTCCTGCTTTGAGAGTACAGACTAAAGATGATCTTTTTGATGGCTTAGATTATATTTTATCTGGAAATTCAACTGTCGCTACAGGCTTAAAAGCAGAAAAACAATTTGGAGAAGAGATCAAAAGAAAAAAAATAGAGCAATTTACACGAGTTTATAATGAAGCTAAAAATTGGCTTGACGTATATAGAGACGATGAGCAACTAGCTAGTGCTGCAGATGCTCCTACTTTAGTTTTGGATACAGATAGTCAAGGGAATCTTTCTGAAATTTGTTATCGCCATGTTGCTGGCAGAGTAAATGTTCTAATAGATGGGTACTCTCTTAAAGGAAATAAATCTGCAATAAATCCTGACTTAGAGTTCTTTCAACCTTTAGTGGATTATAGAAATCAAATAGGAAAAGAAAAAAGACATTTGGCTGAACAAAAAAGAGTTTTAGAAAATAGGCAAAATGCAAAAAAAGCAAAAGAAGAAGAGTCGCATAATTTAGAATTATTTAAAAGATTTTTGGGGGAGAAAAAATAAAATGACAATACTTAGGTTAATAAAAATGACAATTTCAGGCAGAGATTTAACAAATATTGATGTTAAAACAAAATGAAAAAAACAACACAAGAAAGGATAGCTGATTTGGAATCAAGAATGATGGTTGATGCAAGAAACGATATAGAAAGAGAAGTCATGAGAATTGTTATAGGTACAGTTTATGATGCACATGAAAGGATAGCAAGTGCACTACAAGATATAGAGACTATTATGAATCTGCCATCTGATTATCAAGACAGAATGATTGCATACCATCATGAGGAAAAAACCAATGAAAGCATCACTATCAGTAAAATACATGCAAAACAAGACGGGATATTATTAATCGATAAAGCTGATATAGAATTAGATTATAAGAAAACAGATAAAAAAAGTAAGTTAATAGGCAAATATTCTATGAATTATGATATAAATAAAAGGTATGACCAAGTAGATAAAGGATTATTGGAATTATTAAGTGATCTAAAAAAAGGAAAACCAGATAATGTAAATATAAATGTAGGATATGTACTAAGAGTTGCTGAACTTCTTGAAGATACTAGAGACAGATTAAAGAAAGAACAAGATAATGTATATGACAATGTAGTTGATTTCTTAGATGAAAAAAGAAGGGAAGATATCCGTGATTGTTCTTTGCCGCAAGAAACAGGAGTTAGTGAATATTCTTTAGATAATCAACCTAGAATTAAAGAAAGATCACCTGATGATGTGATGGGATATATCAGAAAAATAGATCCCGAAATTGCTAAAGATTTTACTGAAACACAAAAAAAACTAAGGGAGATTGAAAAACGGGCGTTGAAAAAATATCAAAAATAGAGAAACAAAATGACTGAAAAAAACAATAATACAGGAATAAGCAGAAAAGGAATTATGGGCTCAACAGCGTTTTTTATAGGTGGAGTAAGTCTTCTATTATATGCTGCAGCTGATAAAGATATGATTAGGTTTAATGTCGGCGAAGGTATAATGGCCCCCATAGAACAGAGAGAAGTAGCAAGAGCTGTCCATACATTAGAATATAATCTGATTATAGAAGAACAGACAGGAAACAGGTTTCTGGAGTATAGCATGGACGGTGAATTTCAGTTTAGGATGATTTCACATTCAAAAATTCCACCCGAACAAAGTAAGGGAAGACTATATTTCACTAATCAAGGACCTGTTGGATTAGACATTGGAGCAGATGAACAACACCGATTTACAAACATGACATGTACTACCCAAGGATGTGTTTCTTTTGGAGATATAGATACAGAAAATAAATTTTACGATTTAGCGAAGGAAATGCTAAATGGATATATAGAAAAAAGTAAGCTTATAGACACTGCTGGTCCTTTCAATAGGCTTAAAGATCCATCGTGGAATAGTTTAAAATCAAGTATTGTCGATCTATTAAGTCCTAATAAATCTTATGCTGGGACAGAATTGACTACATTTGATAGATATGTTTTAGAAAAAGCAGAGAGTATTAGCGGAACATGTGAACTTGAAGACATGCTTCAATCTGCAATCCATACAATGGACTATTCTAGAAATAGCTTAGGCTTTGACAAAACCAATAATCATTATGCTAGGATCTCAGCACAATTAGAGGAATTAAAAGACATTGATAAAGAATATGTAGAAAATATGGCCAGAACAAAAGCTGCCTATGATAAAGCATATGATCCTGCAAGAGACAATCCTAGAAATATGAGTCAGAGATTAAAAAGAGATAAAGAAAGATTGGGAGAAGGAGGAGATTATTTAGTATTAAAGATAGAAAGAGGGCACCTTAATAGTCTGATAAAACAAGGGGAGATGATCCAGAAAGGATTAGAAAATGTCATGAAAGGATACGTATCTCAGGCTGCATATATGGTTCTTGGGCAAGATGATGGATTATATGGAAATAATATTGGTGCAATCAGAGATAAGATTATTGATGCATATAAGAGATGGGATAATTATCTGATGAATACAGGCACTAACTTGAGGTGTAAATAAGATGAGTAAATCAAAAAAAATATCCAGAGGAGAATTTTTAGAAAAAGTAGGTATTGGGGGCTTGGCTTGGTTATTGTTAGGAGGGAGAGATAATGCAAGCGCAAACAACTCTATTGAAAAAAGTGAAGAAACATTAAAAGAAATACAAAATATATTTAACATTATCGATGGGAAAGATCTGGATGGGAAAGATATCGTACAATATAAGTTAGACAGTGAAATATGGAAGTTTAGTTATAATGAAGATAGGGGTATTATTATCAGATATAATCTACCCAGGCCTGACAGGGCATCAATTCCTTTAAGAAAATCAGATGATATTGCTATAAATATTTGGAGGAATACAATCGCAATGATTGGAAAAAAAGAAATTTCCTTTTCTTATAATGGAGATAAGATAGATGGGCCAATAGCTCTTGCTTATGTCACTAAGTTCTACGAACCCTTTCCCCCATTTTGCCCAGTTGAAGTAGATATATATTGCGGTGGAAGGATCATATCGCCTTGTAAGGATTTCCGCCCAGTAGATTTGGCAGAGATGTTATGGAAAAATATACACCCATTTCAGCAGATATACAACCAAATAGCACAAGGACAAAGAAAATGACACAAACAGATCCAGTACATTCATTGTTGATGAATTTATTCAGTAGAGATGTACCGAATGAGCTTGAACTATCTGATAAAGTTAAAACAGATAGTTGGATGAGTAACAGAAGGATAAAGCATTCAGTAAAATCAGGGTTGAAAAAAAATAAATATTTTATTGAAACAGAATTTGGCAAATTAGTAGCTGCTGGCAAAGGTATGGCTTTTGTTCAGGATGATAGAGTAATAGCTTATTCTGATAAGGGATGGCAAAAAGCAGATTATCCTCACGGCGGTATACTCCCTATATTATCTAATATGCCTACTGCTCAATTTGATTTTTTGAATAAACCCATTATTTATTCTACATTCGATCAATATGCTACACTCTCGCTAGAAGATAACATACATATAGTATATAGTACCAGATACATAAAACCGGTTAGTTGGGAAGGAAGTTTGAACGGAGTAGAAAAAAAAGTAGCTATCGCTAGGATAAAAGTTAATCCTAAAGAAGGCACCATAGAAGATAAACACCTAAAAGATTTTTATATTGGAGATTATGATGAAAAATTCTTAAGCCCAGATGGTAATTATAAAAGAGGTATCTGCCTTATTGAAAGAGTAGAAAATACAATTCTAATAAAGGCGATGGAAAAAGGCATAATTGAGAGATATGAATATTCTGAACAAGGATTAAGGTATATTCCTTATGGAAGTAAATAAAATGAAACTCGGACAAATAACGGCAATAATAGGATTAGGCGGTATTTTATTTAAGAATATGTTAGGATTACCAACTTCAACCGTAATCAATGCAGATAGCATAGATAAAATAATAGATCCAACACCCACAATAGAAACCGTCGATGCTCCTGCTTTTGATGATATTCTTAAACAAAGGATCGAAGATATATGTAACATCAATGGAACTAACATAGGAAACATTATCGAAAATATACCTAATGAAAGATATAGCGGAAACAAAGAGGATAATCATGGTGAAGAGATAAAAAGATTGAATAATGGGCAAGCACGTACAATTCAAAGTATTGTAGAAGAGAGTTATGTACAAGTTAAATTAGATCTTGACACATATAGAATTAAAGGATTTGTAGCTGAATACACTAATTTTGTATTAGGATCCATATGGGATATAGTAAGAAATCTTTTCACAGATAAAAAAGAAGCAGAAAAAACTAAAGACGATGTGAATAAAGATCTAAGAAAATTTAGAAGATCCGAAGAAATTCGTCAGATAAGGGATGTTCAGGACATTTCAATAGAAAAAGCCCTAGAGCTAGCAGAAAAATATAAAAGTACCGATATTGATTGGAAAATAAATGAAACCCAGGCTGAAGTAAGAGGTAAAGTTTATCATACGACTACTTATTATGATTCAGATGATAGCCCTATATTATACATAGTAAAAGATAATAAAGGAAACCTTGCTAACATACGACTACATAATAAAGAAGATAATAAAGAAACAGGTGTGATTGAATGGAGGTACTATCATAGGAATGATTTCTCAAAATATCAAAAAGATAGAGTTGAATGGAAAGTACAAACTATGCGGAGAGAAAACGAAAAAGGATCAGAATTAGGTTGTAGGAGAGAGATAGGTCATCATGCAGATGGTAGAACAGAGTATGAACAGTTCATAGGGAAATTATCATTAGGAGAAAATATTGCTTACTCCATTAAAAAAACAGATGGGGTCACTACCTTATTAAAGACTTATGATATTGGAGATGGACTACATCCCCATACAGAACTAATTGTAGGAAGTTTAGATTTAAATGACACAAGCATGATAATAATGCCTGAAATCGAAACTTATGGTTCTAGACAATTACCTGATGGAACTATTGTAGAATGCATACCTGAAGATATAGCCTTACATAAGATTACTAGTATATATAAAAAAGATCATTTTACTGTAGGAAATGGCGAGCCTAGAAGGCTAGAGAGCACGAGGATTGGAGCAGAATATATAACAGATATTATTGAATATTCGGATGGAGGTACATGTAT
>JBDRQV010000132.1:0-3743 GCA_043826105.1 Nanobdellota archaeon
ACAAAACCGCCACACATACCTATACAATGAAAACTTGTTAATAACCCAACCATGAAGATCAATGCCAACCCCATTTCAGGGGTAATTTCAGGTAAGCTGAAGCTAAATGAATATTTTATTATCCAGATCAATCCTAATAAAAATAGGATTGAACCAGCAATCAAGAAATATTTTGAGCTAGATTTAGGCAAAGTGATATATTCTTTCTGTTTGGTTATCGGTTGAATCAGTTTTGTAGTATATCCTTCTTTTTTGATAGTATCAAGGATTTTATCTAAACTGGTTATGCTCTCGTCAAATTCAATTTTGGTCTCTTCTTTAGCATAATCAGCTTTTACTTCCTTAACACCTTCAATAGCCATGGCAGCTTTTTCAATCACTCTTTCACAGCTTGTACAGTGCATACCTTTTGTTTTGATAGTTATATGGTTCATCTGTTCCACCTCATACACGCGTAAATCCTTTATCTAGATATATCTTAGTGATGAAACTGATATAGTTAAAATGGTTGAAAGTTATAAATTTATAAGAATTAATGTTTATAAGTTGATTTTAAGGAACACCTCCTTTGTCTTTCCTTTTTCTTTCCTACTGATTAATTCTTTTTTTTCCAGGCCTTCTAAAACAATGCTTAGTTTAGATTTATGCAGATCTGTCCTTAATGCAAGAGTACTTTGAGTTATGCCATCTTGTTCTTTGATAGCTTTTATCACTTTTTTCTCGTCGTTGTCTAGTCCTTTTAGCAGAATATCAAATTTTTCTGAATCCACCTGGATATGTTTTTGATTTTCCAAAGTTTTGACTATCTCTTTCTGGGATTTTTCGAAGAACAGAAGATATGATCCGAGTGCGATAATCGCTGATGAGAATATCCATCCGATAATATACCCTGTTGTGTCCCTATCAGCATGCAAACATGTTCCATCATCTAAGAAACAGGAATCTTTTTCATTTATTATCTTGTTTATCAATAAATCTTCTTTAGCTTTTACTAGGAAAATTGTAGCAACCAACATTATTCCTACTATCAATAAGATTATCCCTATTTTTTTGTTGTCCATATCATCTATACCTGCAGCCATCTATATAAATATTATCTTTAAGAACGTATATTATTAATTATCTTCTTTCTTAAACCCACTAATATCAGTAATGTTCCAGCTATGATGAAAAACCAGTAATTTTTAGATAAAAATCCAGCTAAAGCAGAACAGCCGGCTACTGATAATACAAGGGCATAGCTGCATGGGCAGGTCAGGGCAGTGCCTATCCCCAGAAATGTCAAGAATCCACCGATTGATGCAATAATCTTATTTTTCAATTTAATCTTATCTTTTCAATTTCTTTTTCTTTGATCTTTTCAACAATCATCTCTTTATTAAATTTTCCCATACCGTACTTGACAATGACTTTTTCGTCTTTGGAATCACAATATCTCGCTGTCAATGAAGCAGCAATCCCTATTATTTTGTTATTTTTTTCTCCGCTTAATAAAGTGATGGGGCTCATCGCATCTTTTACGTCAAATAACAGATCATATGTTTTTCTGGCTTTTTCCAGTTCTTTGTTATCTTCTTTATTTCTTCCGACTATTATCTTAGCCTTTCCAACCCTAAAGTGCCTCCCTACCTTAAGCAATCTGATATCCTCAACATCTATATCCCCTTTATGCCTGAAAAGGTCTTTTAGCTTATTACAGTAGCCAGAATATGTTAGTAAACAACCGCCTGCAGGAGTACTATATCCTTTAATGTTATATTTTTTAGCCAATCTTAACTGATTTTTTCTTCCTCTTCCTTCAAGGTCTAACAGTTTGTTCCTGTTTATTGTTCCATCTTTTTCTATTTCTGTCTCATCTAAAACTTTAGCGCTCAACGGCCTCAATAACTTGCCTTTTAATCCGCTTTCCTTTTCGATCAGTTTTAGTGTGTTTTTCAATTGAGACATGGGCCTTTGTCCCATAACTTCGCCAGTGAATATGAATCTGGCTTTTATCTTATCAGCATATTCTTTGGCTTTTTTTATCATGAATATCTTACAATCGATACAAGGGTTCATGTTTTTTCCATAACCATGTTTTGGTTTTCTAACCATTTTGATATAATCTTCAGAAATGTCAATTATCTTCAGCTCGATACTATTTTCTTTAGCTATCTTCTTTATATTTTCTTCATTGATAAAGAATGGACTTTTGAAACTAACAGCTATAACATCGATGCCTTGTTCCTGAATCAACTTACAAGCTAATATGGAATCTAAACCACCTGAAAATAAGCCGACTGCTTTCATAATCAATAAACATAGAAGATAGTTTTTAAAGGTTTTCTTTAAGCTCTTGCTTTTTCTTTAAACTTTTTTAACCTTTCTTTAAACAATTTATCTGTGGCGCCTTCATTAGAAGCAAGCAATCTGCAAAGTATGGAAAGGTCAATCATCTCAGCTAAATAATGAGGATCATTATCCTCTTTTAGATCGTTTATCTCAACCAAATGCTTTTGAATCTCCATTATCAAGAAATCATTAAATCCTTCTTTTTCTGGAAATCTTTTTTTATTTAAGTTTTCTATGCCCTGAATATCTTTGAAAGAAATTATTTCAACCACCCTTGATATATTTCATCTCATGGGGTCCAAAAAAAGGACCGCCCCCCACACCTGAAAACCTTCGCAACATTTAACCATCCCCAACATTTCAGGTTATAACTATTTTATGATTTTTCCTATTTATAAAGCTTTGGTTGACTAAATACAGATTAAACTATAAGAACTAATCCTAATATATTAAAGACCGTAACAAGAATACCAGTATACTAATCTCTACTTAAAATGATCATAACCATGTTTTTCCAGACGAGAAAATTTTCCATTTTGGTATATTTTCACTCCTTTTTCTTTAGTTATCTCTCCAACCAAAAATCCCTTTACTTTCTTCAGATTTTTCTCAGAAACAGTAAAAACGAGTTCAAAATCTTCTCCACCATATAATGCATAATCTAATGGGTTTTTTCCAACTGCTTCTGCAGCTTCCCTCACTTCATCTTTTATGGGTATGTTATCAGCATATATGACTGCCCCAACTTTGCTTTGCTCGCATATATGTGCTATTTCAGAAGCCAGACCGTCAGATATATCCATCATAGCGTTTATACACCTTAAAAATTGTTTTACTTTTCCTAATTTTGCTTTTGGCTCTAAGTGTTTCTTTTTAACGCTTTCATGCCCAATGACCTTATCTCTGAACAGATTCAGGCCAGCAGTCGAACCTCCCAGATCTCCTGATACCAGAATAAAATCTCCAGGTTTTGCATGGCTTCTTAAGCATAGGTTTTCTTTCTTAACAAAACCTATCAGGTCTATATCTATCATTATCTGATCAGCATGAGTAAGGTTTCCCCCAATGATCTCAACTCCATATTTTGAAGCAGCATCCCTCATTCCTTTGTACAATTTTTCAACAAATTCTACATCCATCTCTTTTTTTAATGCCAGGGAGACTAATGCATATTTAGGCTGGCCACCCATACTTCCTACATCAGATACATTTATCTCTATGGCTTTCATCCCTATCTGTTCAGGCGTAAAATAATCCAAGCTAAAATGATCTCCTTCTACCAATGTATCAGTAGTGATGGTGCATAATTTATTGCCTATCTTTACTACTGCAGCATCATCTCCTATACCTACTAAGATATTCTTATCTTTGGGTTTTTGTTTTATCCTGTCTATCAGTCCAAACTCTCCTAT
>JBDRQV010000133.1:0-2114 GCA_043826105.1 Nanobdellota archaeon
TAATCTAAATTTATCAAATAGATCAAAATTTAGATTTAGTATATCTTTTATCTGCTGTAGCTCTTTATTTGATATTAGGAACGGGATGGTATTGTGTGATACATCTATTGTTCCTATAATCTCATGAAGATTATGAATTTGATGTTGAAATTTGTCTTCTAGTGATGCTCTAAGTGTAGTAAATTTGTTATAGGGATAACCCCAAAACTCATACCAGTCGTCTGTAAGTGCTTGATTTGAATGATAGGATCTCATTTAATAGAGACTCCATATATGAAGAGTTTCTTATTCCCAATCACCTTCTTCTAGAAGATAATTAAGTACTTCTATTAGTTCACTTCCAGTAATGCGGTTGTATTTATCAAATATTTCTGCTTTATTAGTATCCTGCCATATGCAATATTCTTTATTATTTAAATAGAAACTAAATTTATTTACTTTTCTATGTTTTAGAATTGCATTTAACTGCATTAACATAGATTCTCCGTTCGTATCTATATTAAAATTTTGTATGAGCATATAGTCTAGTCTAATCATTACAATGATCCTTATTACATTTGTTATCGCATTTATCTTTGTTTGAATTTTTACAACATTCTTTTCTTACCAAATATCCATATCCACTACATGTTTTACATGTTTCCATTTTGTTAAGTCCTTGATATTTACCTGTTCCTTTACAGTCTGGACAGTCGATTTTATCTGGTTGTATTTGTTTTTCCAAATTAAAATTTTCCAAATCAAATATTAGGGATACTACTGGATATGATGTCTTTAACGCATACATAGATAATTCTTTAGTTATCTATCGCGGTTGGTCTATTACTAATTTTTGTTTCATCTGAAACATTAAGCGCTTTCCCAAGTTTTTCCATACACCAATCGATATACTTTTTAATAGTACCATCTCCATCGGTGGATTTAAAAATCAAATACTTAGCTAAAGCTACACCAAGCATAAGAAAGAATCCCACAATAAGACATATAAGAATTAACATTCCTATACTTAGTCCAGCTACTGCTCCAGTTGTTTGTGATTCCATAATCAGTTGTTCCTCTTTGAGAGTATTTTAATTGGGTTAATTGGATCTATTTGCTTTCCGTTGATCTTCATCCATTCAATATAATTTGGATTAGGATCACCAAGTATATATTCACTTCCACTATAGGTTTGAATCCAATTACCTTCTGCTTTTGTAATAATGGATGTAATTACTCTATGACCATTAGAAAATCTAGGGTGATTATAAACATTACCCTGTATTTGTAGATTAGCTTGTCTAAGTTCTGGTGGCTTATAGAAGTCAGTATTAACTACTGACCAGTTATCTATTTTAATTCTCTGCATTTATTATCCTTGTTATTTAATAGTAATTTTATTAGATCATGTTTATTCGTTGATATATATAGATAAGTTTTCACTTATTTAGAGTATGAAGGGTGGGGAGCCGAAACTCCCCACACATATACTAATTACATATCGAACCAGTTATCTACATTAAGCTCTTCCTGAGCTTCTTGCATTTCTTCTGCTAGTTCTTCAATTCCAAGGAATTCAGCCACGGTTTTTCCTGCAAGCTGTTGACGATTGCCATTGGCTCCTTCAACAAACTGTGTAAGATGCATCTTATGAATATCAAGCATGTCAATTGCTGATTCATATACCCAGGTGCGAGCACCAACTTGTCCAACAATATCTCCTGTTTCTCTATTTTGAAGGAGAACTTGTGCTCCAGTAAATGGTGCAATTTGTTGAGAAAGTATTTTTACATCTTTAACAAAATTAACTATCTGTTTTGGATCAACAAGATCCAAAACGTCTGCTGCTGATTCCCAAAGCTCAAGTCTGGAAATACAAGGAAGATCTCGTACTTCATTAGGAACCATTACTGCTGCACGGCCATTAATAGAATTAAGAGTAGGAACCAGATAATCATCTCGTTCTTGTACCCTGAATGGGATATTTCCCACACATGGACATTCTGGATTATCTTTATTTGAACGATCTCCAGTATTTAGCCATGCCACTGTTACCTTGGAGCCACGTTGGGTGTAGTTTACACCTGTTACACCATGTACTCGTCCACGACCACCTGACTTATGTTCTTGCGTCA
>JBDRQV010000134.1:0-5171 GCA_043826105.1 Nanobdellota archaeon
AGATATCGCTTCTTCAAATTTACCCAAACTATAATAAATAGCCCCCAAACTATGCCAGACATCCACATTTGCAATATTTCTTTGAACAGCTAAATTATATACCTCTAGAACATAACCTACTCCTTGACTAGGTGTTATATCTGGCGTATGAGGTAATACCATGGTTAAATCATCAGCAAGATCTAAATAATTATCAAGGGATAATTGATTCGGATCTGCCCTTAAAGAATCTAATTTTTTAAAGAATATATCTGCACGCGCTTTTCTAGCAAGATTATTTAATTCCAATACCCCTTGGAAACCATCGCTCATTTGAAAAACCTCATAATTATTATCAATAATTATTAACCATTTATAAACCTTTCCATTTTTTAACCACATAATAGTAGTAAAATAAATAACTAATTATAATCCAAAATATTTATAAACAAAAAGACTATTATAACCCTTATGAAACTAGGCATAACAGGTATCTTCGGCTCTGGCAAGACAACAGTAGCTAAACATATAGCTAAGAAAGGCTACAAACACATAAACGCAGACCAAATAGGCCACAAACTACTAGACAAAACAAAAATAAAATCAAAGATAATAAAACAATTTGGAAAACAACTCCTAACAAATAATAAAATCGACAGAAGAAAGCTAAAAAACATAGTATTCTACAATAATAAAGAATTAATAAAACTAAACAGGATAATCCATCCTTATATAATTAAAGAGATCAAAAAACAAATAACAAAAAAATGTATAATAGATGCAGCTTTACTAATAGAAACAAAAGCAACAAGATTAGTTGATAAATTGATAGTCATCAAAATAACTAAAAAAGAACTATTGAGAAGACTGGAAAAAAAGAATAAATACAATAAAACAGAAATCAACAATATCCTCAGATCACAGCTTTCCCAAAGAGAAAAGCTTAAAAAAGCAGATATAATTATAGACAACTCTAAGGATATAAACTATACTAAAAAACAGGTCTCAAAAATAAGATGAAAACAGCAATATTTCCCGGAAGCCTTGACCCCATAACAATGGGCCATCTGGATGTAATGAAAAGAGCATTGAGAATATTTGACAAACTTATCATAGCAGTAGGTGAAAATCCAGAAAAGAAATGCTTGTTTACCAAAGAAGAAAGGGTTAAGATGATCAAAGAAGCCACAAAAGGTCTCAATGTAGAAGTTGAGCATTTCTCAGGATTATTGGTTGATTTTGCAAAAAAGAAAAAAGCAAAAGCCATAGTAAGGGGGCTAAGGGCTGTCTCTGATTTTGACTTTGAATTCCAATCTGCCTTGATGAACAGGAAGATATGCAAAGATATTGAAACAGTGTTTATCATGACCAGGGGCATGTATTCATATCTAAGCGCTTCATTAGTTAAAGAATCTGCAAGATTAGGGGCAAACATGAAAGGTATGGTCCCAAAGAATGTTGAAAAAGAATTAAAAAGAAAGTTTAGATAATTTATTATTAATTAGTAACAACAAAAACAAAAGATTTAAAAAGTGTTCACTTGTTCTCCAAAAATATGAAAGCAAGACGTGCTGCATTACTATTAGGAATAATTGCAGCTTTATCGATAGGAGAAGGTTGTGCAACAAAACAAGAGACTATGAGTCCTTGCCTGGAACAAAGAATCTCTTATTCTGATCCTCAGTTTCAAGAAAGGATGATAGATATGGATTCATTAGCTATAATCCTGATGGATATGCAGGAGCCTTTCCTGTATTATACTAAAGATTCTAAAACAGTTATCCAAAATCAATTAGAAACATTAGACTATGCTAAAAAGAACAATATCCCTGTTATAATGATAGAATATGAGGGAAATGGTCCCACGGTCCGACCATTAAGAGAAAAACTAGCTGAATTAAGCAATGTTTATAGGATTACAAAATCAAAAGATAATGCCTTCCATGATACAAAACTAGAACAACAGCTAAAACAACAAGGTATTCAAACATTATATTTTATGGGTGGAAAATTCCCTTATTGTCTGTTTAGGACAGCCAACTATGCACTAAAAAAAGGTTTTAATATCATATCATCCGAAGATGTTATTTTTGGTAATGTTATGGACGAATGCAACTATGCTACTGCAAACTGGTTCAGCCATTATGGAATATATAAAGAAAACCATCAGCAACTACTGCCCATGATCATGACTTCAAATATATCTCAATAATGTCTTCACCATCTTTTGGTATAGTTTTATTCAACTGAATAATATTCTCACCAAGATTATCAGTTACTATCTCCTTGATAATGCCCAATGTAGTATTATACAATATATGGCATTTCTCAATTTGTTTACCATACATACAGATAGTATTCTTTAGTATTATCCTCTGCTCATCCTCAATAACTAAACTAAAACTACCTCCCAATTTATTCATTGCATCAATGACAGAATCTATCATCTGTAGTCTGGTTAATCTTTCCACTTTATGAAAGTTTTGATACAATCCAGATATTTCCTTGCCTATGATTTTAGAAGTCTTGTCCAAAGCAGGTTTTAATTGATTTGATTCGACATTCTGGCATATCCCAACTAACATCTCCCTCAGAAAACTGACTTTATTCAGGTCAACAGGGATATACCACATCTTTGCCTTACCAAATTCCTTGAAGTCTATCTTAGCCTTTTGTTTTATCACAGCTAAGTATTTAGTGATAGTAACCCTATTTATACCCAAAAATCTAGCTATCTCAGAGGAAGTGACACCCAATGGACTCTTCTTTATAAGATCTATAATCTTTTTCTCTACATCCTGAACCATCTCTACCCACCTACCCTAAAAAGGATATAAGTCATATATAAAGATTATCATTATTGATAATCAATGAACGAAAGATTTATATATAACCTATTATACAAACTAGTATACATAATAAAGTAAGATAACACATGGAGGTGTTAGAGAATGGATAAAAAAATCGGCCATTACTCCTTTATGATTGGAGTAATAATAGCAATATTGTTAGGCCTAGCTTTACCTCTTGGTGCGCAGGTTAAAACTATCCTGACATCATTGTTGGTAATAATGGGTTTAATAGTTGGTTTCCTTAATGTAACAGGAAAGGAAACAAAAGACTATATGATGGTCGCTGCAATATTGGTATTCGTATCATATGCAGCAGGCGGTGCAGGAACACCACTTACACAAGTGCAATCGATCGGTATGTATCTTGAAAGCATATTTCAAGCAATCATGGCTTTCGTTGTTCCAGCAACAATCGTAGTTGGTTTGAAATCAATCATGGCTTTGAGTAAAAACCAATAAATAAAATATTTTATTTTTTTCTTTTTTTTAATTAAATTTTTATAAAATCACTGATTCTAACCCCTTATGGAAATGATAAAAGGTATTGAGATTGTAGACTTAAGCATTTACTTTAAAAATAAGAATATCCTAATCATATCAGACACACATGTTGGATATGAAGAAGCGCTGAACAAAGATGGAATATTAATACCCAGATTTCATTTTAAAGAGCTTATTCAAAGACTAGATAAAATCTTCTCCAGATTAAGAAATAAAAAACTAGATAAGATCATAATAAATGGTGATGTAAAACACGAATTTGGCAATATATCAGAACAAGAATGGAGAAATACATTACTACTGTTAGACCACATAAAAAAGCATTGCAATGAAATAATCCTGATAAAAGGCAACCACGATAAGATATTAGGACCAATCGCTGAGAAAAGAAACATCAAGATTGTTAATAATCTTATGATAGGGGATATATTGATTACACATGGCGATGTGATAATCAAACCAGATAAAAATATTAAGACAATAATAATAGGTCATGAACATCCTGCCATAAGCTTAAAAGATAATTCAAGAGTTGAAACATTTAAATGTTTTTTAAAAGGAAAGTACAAAGACAAAACATTGATTGTACAACCTTCTTTTAACTTAGTGACAGAAGGGAGCGATATATTGAAAGATAAAGCACTAAGCCCCTATTTACATCATGATTTATCTCAATTTGAAGCATACATTGTTTCTGATAAAGTTTATAGGTTTGGAAAACTGAAGAATCTCACTTAAACATCTTTGCCAATAGGTCTGATTTTGTTATTACACCTTTTAATTTACCCTGATCTGAAACAATTATCAATGAGTAAAACCGCAACAGGTCAGAGAACACGCTCAATGAAGTGTTCTTAGATATAACAGGGGGTGCATCCTCCATTATATCCTTTATTTTCTTTGACTTTTTTTCATAAGCAGATAATATGCTTGATTCTGATACTAATCCGACACTCTTGTCTTCATCTAAAACAGGAACCTGAGAGATATTATGCTTCTTCATCTTTTCGATAGCTTCTTTGATATCATCTCCAGAAGAGACAAAGATTACCTTATGAGTCATAACCTCTTCTGCCTTTATCTCATCTTTCTTGCTGAGTTCTTCCAAAGCATTGAATATCTTTTTTGCGTTAGAATATGTAGGATCTAGTCTGCCCGCCTCTATTTTAGCTATTAAACTTTGGCTGACCTGCGCTCTTTGAGCTAGTTCTCCCTGTGTCAATCCTAAACTCTTCCTGATCTGTTTGATTTTGTCTAAAGATATATTCATTTTAATTGGAATATTCTTAACTTATTTATATTCTTTTTGGAATTAATAACCATTTAAACATCAAACTTTATATATTAGTTGATCAAATAACATAGTATGGTACTTGCAGTAACACATGTATTAACTACAATCATATTAGTAGATTTATACAGAGATTATATCACTAAACACAAAAAATATTTCTCACTGCATACTGTGATAATCGCAGGTATAGCTGGATTGCTACCAGATATAGATGTTCCGATAAACTGGATATTAGGATTTTTCGGAAAGAGTATATCTATAATGTTACATGGGGGCATAACCCATACAGCCTTTTTTGGATTGATATTTTTAATACCTGCTTTTATCTATCAAAGAAAAAAAGAACATAAGATGGCTGCATATTTCTTTGTGATCACATTTGGAGTATTGCTCCATGTATCATTAGATTACATATTAGGTGGAGGCAGATACGAAGGAATAATGTGGTTCTGGCCAATACTAACAACATCATTTAAGATCCACTTATTAGATAAGATAGGGGTACATAATATTCCTGCTGCTATTGATGCAATACTGTTATTGGG
>JBDRQV010000135.1:0-6946 GCA_043826105.1 Nanobdellota archaeon
TTCTTTCTCTCTCTGTCTCCTGATCTCTTCTTCTTTTCTCTTCTGTTCTTCTTGTTCTTTTCTCTTATTCTTCTCTTCAACTATCCTCTTTTGAAATTCCTTTTCTCTTCTCTCTTGATCTTCTTTTTTTCTTTGTAGCTCTTTTTCGCGCTCTAGCGCCAATCTTTTCTCTTGTTCTTGTTTTTGTTTTCTTGCATCGACTAATTCCTGTTTTGGTCTGCCTGCTAATTTTTCAATACGTAAAAGATTATCTAATATCTTTTTCCTGGTAGTTTGAGCTTTTAGTCTATAATCATTATATGATTCTACTAGCCTGCTTATCTGATCTAACAAAAATGTGTCTCCTTTCTTGACAAGATCATTATAATACCTTACTCTATCTCCAATGACTGATAATTCCTCCCTAAGTTCAGGCTCTAATTTTAATTTGTGTTTAGTATCAAAGAAATTCTTTTTCGACCACCTTAATATCTTATTTTCATCTATATAGATAAGAAATTCTAATTTGCGTATTATTTGAGTATTTTTAGTCAACCTTCCTATAAGATGTTTTATTTCTTTTATCCTAGAATTATCATTCAATTTTATGTTTCTTTCAGTTAATGTCCTTTTTTCTTTTATAAACTTTAATTTATCTTCCAACTCCTTGATTCCGAAAACTTCTTTCTTTTGCTCTTCATTTTTTTTAAGCGCAATCCTTTCCTGGATCTCTCTCTCCAGTTGATCTTTTTTTCTTTTCAGTTCATCTAAATCCTTTTCTGGCTCAGGTTGTGATTTTTGTGATGTCTGATCGGGTTTTTTTTGCTTAGAAAAAGATGCATCAGTAGATAAATTCTCTAGATACTCCTCTGTACCCATCAATTCAAAAGCATTTTCAGTAGATTCATTTGGTTTAGAATTCTTTTTGCCGGGATTAAGTTTGGCAGACTTATCCTTAGACAGCTTGAGCAAGGCATTATGTAAAAAATTATACCTCTTATTAACCGAAATCTTCTACCACCCCTTTTTAATAGAATATTGAACTAACTACTTTATAAACTTTACGGTTTGAATAATAAGCTAGATTAAATTTCTAAAAAGTTATCATCAGATATTTACGATTTAAATCAGATTATAGAAAAATATCACTCTACCCTAATAACCTTCTCCTTGCTCTTCAGACCCCTAATTATCTTTACTCTCTTCTTTAATAATTTAGAAAAAAATTTGATGATCCCTATATTAGCTTTATTATCTTCTGCTTTTGCTTTGATACTGACTCTATATGCTCCCTTCTCCTTATCATAGCCCAGTATCTCATTTCTTGAAGAATTTGCTTTAACAATTATATTAAATATATCTTCTTTTATTTGCATTTATTTATAATCTCTCCAAGTATGCTTGCATTTAGTACATTTCATAAACTTGGTAGCTGGTTCATCTGAAGCTCTGGTTTGAACTTCCCAGAAAGCCGCTTCGATATTACCGCATTTAGGACATTCTACTTTCATCTTAGGCAGCGTCTTTAGGTCATCAGCACTATCTACTATTTCAACTGAAGGCCCATTATTGCTGATTTCTTCCCTAATAAATGAATCACCAACTTGATCTTTTTTATACCCGCAAGAACATTTAACTACTACCTTCTTACCTTCTTTTTTTGGCATTAAGATTGAACCGCATTTTGGACAAAACATTTTTTCTACCTCATAAATAATTGTATTAACTCAACAAACCAGATCTTTATATACCCTAAGAAAGGTATTCTAAATATGGCATTGCCTATAACCTGTTGTGATCTGATATCAAGCTCATGCAAACACCCATCTTGATCACAAAGATTTATTGAACTCGGATTGTTATCTCCCTTTGTCTGGAAATACAATGCTCCTTGACCAGTCTTATCAATCTTCACAACCCTATGGATTATAGGATCTGCTCTTGGACGATCCCTGCTGCTGATAAAAACAATTACTTCTCCTTCTTCAATCTTAGAAGCATCCCTTCCTTTCAGGATCATTATATCTCCCCTATTAAATCCATTCTTAAAGATAAACGATTGAAAATCATCCTTGGTTATGCCTTTATCAGTATACCATGCCTCATTAGCATACCACCAATCATCAAAATTTTGGTTATGTTCCATTGAACCAGATACAACAGCGACAATAGGATGTGTCGTACCTAATACAAAACCCAACCCAGGATATACTATAAACTTGATCAATATAAAAGCCAGAATAATGTTTACTATCCAGCTTAACAAACTATCCTCTTCCCATATAAAATGCCATGTTTTCTTTAATAGTTTCTTAAACTCTGATCTGTTCATCATGTTAGGTGATTTTGTAGTTCACATAAAAAGCTTTCTATTTTAAAAAGATATATAAAGGAAGAAAAAAGAACATATACAATGGACAAAAACCCAGATTATTTTGAAGGAATCCTGCAGCTAAGGAACCCTAGTGAAGAAGCGTTAAATTTTGTCTTGAACCAATTTAAAAAAAATGATAAGGTGTGGATATCTAAAGAAGTAAAACTAAAAACAGGTATAGATCTTTATGTATCCTCCAACCGATTTCTTTCTTCTATAGGAAAAAAACTAAAAAAATCATTTAAAGGAAAATTGATAACCTCAAAAAGGCTCCATACAAAAAATAGGCTCACGAGCAAAGAAGTGTATAGAGGTACCGTCTGCTTTAGATTTGAATGATCATTCCCTTTCCTTCTTATAGTCAGATATCACTTTAGCTAAAATGTCTTTCTTATGTCTGGCTTTTTGAAGATTCTCTTTGTCCAGAATTGCAAAGTAAACATTTTCCTCTATAGGAAGATTACCCGCACCTATAAAAACAAATGGAAGCACTGATTCAACCTTCTTACTTACTGGTTTTTTATAGAATATTATCTCGACCTTGCCTCTAAGTTCAGAAACGACCTTATTGCTAAATATATCTGGATCTTCAACAAGTAATATATCCCCTTTCCTTATATTGAGTATGTTCTTCTTTTTTTCCATCTCATCCAGTCCCAAATTACTCAACTTTTTTATTAGGACGCATGTATTCAAGCTCGAAAGAAAGTGAAACAATGTTGTAATCTCGTCTCTTAAAAGGTCTATCACATCTTGCTTTCTATTTAACTGGGCATCCAGAAAAGATATCCTTTTTTCTTTAAAGCCAAGTATTGATTTCATCTTATTATCTTGCTCAGATCTGCTTATCTTCCTAAACATGTATTCATAATCCTTCTTCAGATTAGAGATTTGATTCTTCAGTTTCCTGTTTTGCTGCTGTAATAAAGAAACATCTTTTCGGGAACTCTTTAGTTTAGCATATAAATTCAAAAAATCCTTTTCATTTAACTTTCTTTCTTCGACAACTTCCTCAATTATTTTGATATCTTCTTTTTCCGGTTTTTCAATTATATCAGCAGCATCCCTTATGTTCAGTTCTTTTCCGACAACAAAATCGATAAGCTGTGTCCTTATATTTTCTTTGCCATGATGATCGACAAAAACATTGATCTTCTTTATCAGCGATGATATCTTTTTGAATGCAAAAACTGCAGAAGCTAAAGCATCTGTCTCATGCTGATTAGCTGTTTTAAAATCTCTTGTTAAATCCCTTTTTTCTATAACCTTCAGATCATAATCCGGTCCTATCAGCCTTGCCCCTAGCTTTACAGCTAACCTTTCAACAAAATCAGGATTCTTTTTCTTATCACCAGCAATGATCAATGGCTTGCCTAGACTGATTAGTTTAGATATTAAAATCCCCATATCCATATTTTTTCCAGAACCAGCTTCAACTAGATTGCATTCTATGTCCAAAACAGCATAACCCATAGTAGTACCAGGATCTACACCTACAATAAGTAATTGTTTTTCCCCCATCTGTTCTGACCATTAATCATGTTATTTAAAAACTTTTTTTAACATGTTACCCATAAATAAGTATCATAAAATTTATAAGTAACTACTCATTTCTACATTATATGTATGAATATTTAGAACTTTTGATATATATAGGGAAAAAAGGAGGATTATTCGCAGACATACAGAACTCAACACTACAGATAGCAAAAGAGCTCAATATTTCACAGCAGACCATATCAAGAAAACTCAGAGAGATGGAAGATAAAGGTCTTTTGAAGCGTTTAGCAACACCCAATGGTATGACCTTAAGCCTCAACAAACCAGGAAGAGAATTACTACAAAAAAACTATCAGGAATTGAGCAGTATATTCAAGACAAAAAAGACTGCCATAAATGGCATAGTGGAGAAAGGGATTGGAGAAGGTGCTTATTATGTTTCACAAAAAGAATACCAAGATCAGTTTAAAGAAAAGATGGGATTTACAGCATTTCCAGGAACACTAAACCTAAGGATAGATAAAGAAGAGTTATTATCATTTATATCAAGCACACTACCTGTTAAGATCCAAGGATTCCAGACAAAACAAAGGACATTTGGTCCGTTGACATGTTATAAGATAAAGGTTAAAGATATTCCATCAGCGATAGTTATCCCAGAAAGAACAAGACATAATGAGGAGGTGATAGAGATAATATCATCAGTTAATTTAAGGGAAAGATTACAATTATCAGATAAAGACAAAGTCAAACTAAGTTAATAAATTGATTACATTGGGGGTAGATATGTCAAAGAAAATCGGCATAGCAGATACTATGTTTGCCAGAGTGGATATGTATAAGCATGTAAAAAAAGCTCTAGAAGATAGTATGGAATCTGGAATTAAACTGGAAAGATATACTGTTCCGGGCGTTAAAGATTTGCCAGTTGCTTGTAAAAGGCTTTTAGAGGAACATAGTTGCGATATTTGCATCGCATTAGGTATGCCTGGTGATAAAGACATCGACAAAGTCTGTGCTCATGAGGCTTCGCAGGGATTGATCCAGACCCAGATCTTAACAAATAAACATATTGTTGAAGTGTTCGTACATTTAGATGAAGGTAAAGATGAAAAAGACCTTTTTGAAGTTGTAAAAAACAGAACATATGACCATACTATGAATACGATTGCCTTATTGAAAGGAAAAGGATCATTATCAAGATTTGCCGGACAAGGAATAAGGCAGGGAAAAGAAAGTGTTGGTAGAATAAGAGGTTGATGGTGGTAAAAAAAATGACAAACGAAAAACTAGGATTTGTAATCTCAGATTACAACGCAGATATAACCCATCTTATGGGAAAGATAGCAGAAGAACATGCTCAGTTCTTAGGCGCTAAAGTAACAAAAACAATAAGAGTTCCGGGAGCTTTTGACATGCCGTTAGCTGTAAGTAAATTGACAAAACAGAAGGATATAGATGCTGTGGTATGCTTAGGCGTTGTGATAGAAGGTGACACTGACCATGATCAGATTGTAGCGCATAATGCAGCCAGAAAGATAGCAGATCTAAGTGTTGAATCTGGAAAACCTGTCAGCTTAGGCGTTTCAGGACCAAAGATGACAAGAGCAGACGGCATCATAAGAGCTGAAGGCTATGCAAAGAGAAGTGTAGAGTCCGCCCTTAAGATGATAAGAAGATTAAAGTAGAAAATTAACAAAGTTTTTATATTTCTTCTTCTTAAAAGCTAAAATGAAGACCACAAAGGTCCAGAACTACATACTTTATGCATTAGGTAAGTGGTTTGAAGAAGCTAATAAAAGGATAAAAGATAAGCCCCTGGCTGTTTCTATAAACAAAGTAACATTCATAAATTTAGTCAAGAATGCCAAAATTGCGAAAAAACAAGAAAGAGCACTCTATAAGAACTTAGAGATATTAGAAAAAAAAAGATTAGTCAACTACATGAATAAAGAGCTTGAATTGACACAAAAAGGAGAAAAGCTATTCAAAAACATAGAAAAAGAAGTACTTCCTTATTTCAATCTCATAACACAGTTAAAAGAAAAAGACCCCATCAGGTTTACAAGAAAATTACAGACAGTGCTTAAGTAAACAGATTATAGAAAACAAAAAAAGAATCATTTCTTGTTCAGAATTATGACATTGCCTCTGCCTTTTTTTATTCTTTTCAAGACCCCATCATTTTCAAGTTCACTTATCATTAAGCTGATCTTAGCCTCAGAAAGTGGGATCTTTTTCCTGATCTCTTTTTGGGTTGTCCTTCCTCCTTCCTCATCTAAAATCTTCAATATATCATTATTTTGACTGATTGGTTCAGGCTTGACTTCAGGTGTAGCAAATTTGAATTTATAAACTGTAACCCCCAATATGATGATCAAGATTACAGCTGCTATAGATATCAATATAGAATAGCTGACAAGACCGCCTGCACCTATTGCTGCACCTGTAGGCATATCTTTATTTTGTACTGGCCTTAGTAAAAGATCCTTCTGTATATAACTATCCTTAGTAATAGTAAGGTTATGTTCAGTATATAAGTAATTTGAACCACTTATTTGATAAGTAGCATGTATATTATAATCTCCTGGCTCCAGAACAAAAGAGTACTGCCCTTCCTTTGAAACAAAAACCTGAGGAGATGATGAATTCACTTCCACTACTACATTATTAAGCCTGTTAAGTTTAGAGTCATAGATACTACCATGTAATATAGCTGCTGAAGCTATATGTAAGGTGATTATAAACATCAATAAGTACATAAATTTCTTCATAAAGCATATATTTTCATATTTACTATAAAAAGCTTTCCATATATGAATCACCATATCTAGATTATATTAATCCCATAAAGCTTTAAAAGACAATATAATCCCCCATAAAGCTTTAAAAGACCATATAAAGTTTTGAATTTCTCAAAATATAAGTTTATTTATAAATAAAGTAGTACATATATATCTATTATCTCATGATTTGGCTATCTGAGAATGTGAGCGAACCAAAGTTCCTCACAACTATTTTTTTTATTATTTCTAATTTTTTATTTAAAGTAAAGAGAAAGATATATATAAAATCAATATTCCTTTAATACGA
>JBDRQV010000136.1:0-3559 GCA_043826105.1 Nanobdellota archaeon
TTATAGAAAAAATAATTGATAATTACCCTTTATCAATACCATCTAAACAAAACATATTTAAACTAATTATTTCTAAATAACCATATGCAATACCTAAACAAAGTAATCAACTTAAACGAATACAAACTTGAACATAAACAAGAACTATTTGAAATTACCATCTATACCATAGTTTCATTCTTCTTACCTTTCTTTATAGGACATCCACAAATAGTTGTAGGCGTTCTAGTGAACTCACTACTAATATCATCAGCCTTAAACATAAAAGGTTATAAACTTCTGCCAATAATAATCGCACCTGCTTTAGGTGCTTTATCTAGGGGAATGTTATTTGGACCATTCACAATATTCTTATTATACATGATTCCATTTATCTGGATAGGCAACGCAATATTGATCTACTCATTCAAATGGCTAAACCTAGATAAGAGATTAAACTACTGGATTACATTAGTTATAGGATCTATCCTAAAATCAGCATTCTTATTTGCAATAGCTTTTATATTGATAAGTTTAAAGATCCTGCCGACTGTATTCCTAACAACAATGGGAATTTTCCAGTTATATACTGCAATATTGGGTGGAATATTGGCATTTGGATTTCAAAAAAGTAAGAAAAAAATTAGTAGTCTGGTCTAAGCGAAGAAGAATCCCTGTTTCTTAATATTTTACTGCTTAAAGAATATTTTATCCTCTCTGCTAGATCCCTTGCAGTCACGATTCCTACTATCTCGCCGCCATCTTTGACTACAATCCTTCTTATCTTGTTATTTCTCATCGTGTCACTGGCTTCTTCCAATGTAGCCTCAGACCCTATAGTTATCAATAGCTCATTCATGATATCTTTTACAGTAGTATCCTCGCATCTCTTTCCTGCTGCAACTACTTTCCTAAGAATGTCCCTCTCTGTTACTATACCTATTACTTGGTCTTCTTCTTCAACCAAAACAGACCCTATTACCTTTTGGTCCATTATCTTTGCAGCTTCTGCTATATTTGTTGTAGAAAGCACCTTTGTTACATTATGCATAGCTTCTTTTATCTTCATTGTAAAATATAGGTAGATTTGAAAGTATATTAATCTTTTGTTTAACGCCTAAAAAAGAATATGACAAAAAGTATAAAACCTATAACAATAAAAACATTGACTAAAACCATAATAAAAAAATAGAATTTAAAGACATTTTCCCTTTTATTAGGATCTTTCATCCATTTTTGCCATATTGGCTGAGGTTTCATTCTGAAATTCTTTTCTTGATTACCTTCAACCTTGAAAAGTTCTCCCTTTCCATCTCCTCAAGACGCATCTGGATATATACTATATCTAGCTTCAACCTAGGGATCAATATACGTTCAAGAGCATTTACCTTTCTTTTAGTCTTCTTTATCTCTTCTGCTAATCTCCTGACAGTTGCTTCTGTTCCTGCTAATCTGATTACAACTTTTAAGACATCCTCAAAATTCTTAGCAGCTGTGTCTAACTCCAAAGAAGTCGAGATCAAACTATAGCCCATCTCTATATTAGACCCATCATAAGTAAAGCTTGGTGCCCTAACACCCATTATATTATTTACCTGATGGCCAATACCCTTAAGCTCTTTTGTCGACTTTGCGGCCAGCTCAACATCAGGAGCACCCGAAATAGCCTGCGCCAATATCAATGAGTTAAACGCAAGAGCCATCTTATCTTCAATCTCTTTCCTGATTATCTTAAGATCATCGATAATCTTAAAAAATTCTGAGACAAGAGCATCTCTCTTCTCCTTGAGCAGCTTATGGCCTTTCTGAGCTAGCTTAACCTTCTTTTTCAGCCTAAGCAATTCCATACGTGTTGCTGCCGTTATTTGTGATGCCATCTTACTTTAAAAACTTTTCAATATGTTCTAGTTTTATCTTTTTCAATTCTTCTTTTGGGATTTGTTTGAACAGTTCCCACCCAACATCCAAAGATGTATCTATATCTCTGTTCTCATCATGTCCTTGTCTTATGAACTTATTCTCAAAACCTTCTGCAAACTTAAGGAACTTTTTATCCCTGTCTGAAAGAGCTTCTTCTCCGACAACCGCCACCAGATCCCTCAAATCATTTCCTTCTGCATATCCAGCATATAGCTGATTGCTTACACCAGAATGATCTTCTCTTGTCTTTCCTTCCCCTATACCTTCATTCATCAGTCTGGATAAAGAAGGTAATGGATTGATTGGGGGATATATCCCTTTCCTGTGTAGCTCTTTACTGACTACTATCTGGCCTTCAGTTATATACCCAGTTAGATCTGGAATTGGATGAGATATATCACCCTGCGGCATTGTTAATATAGGAATCTGTGTTACAGACCCTTTTTTGCCTTCTATCTTTCCTGCTCTCTCATAATTCATCGCCAGATCAGTATACATGTACCCAGGATAACCTCTTCTTCCTGGAATCTCGTTTCTAGCTGCTGCTATCTCCCTTAATGCTTCACAATAATTTGTCATATCTGTCAGGATAACTAATATATGCATATCTTTTTCAAATGCCAGATATTCTGCTGTTGTCAAAGCAATCCTTGGTGTGATTATTCTTTCAATAGCTGGATCATCAGCCAGATTGATGAAAGCGACCATATTCTCGATTGCACCTGTTCTCTCGAAGTCATTCATGAAGAATTTTGCTTCTTCAAAAGTGATACCCATAGCTACGAAGATTACTGCAAAATTTTCTCCTTTGCCCCTTACTGTTGCCTGTCTTGCGATCTGAGCTGCAAGCTCATTATGCGGCAAGCCTGCTTCTGAGAATAAAGGCAGTTTTTGGCCTCTGACCAATGTGTTCATGACATCGATTGTGCTTATACCTGTCTGGATAAACTCTTCTGGAAACTCTCTTGATGTTGGATTGATAGCTAGTCCATTTATATCCAGCCTCTTTTCCGCAATTATATCAGCACCGCCGTCGATAGGCTTACCTAAACCATTGAAGGTCCTCCCTATCATCTCTTCGCTTAAACCGATCTTCATTGTTTCGCCAGTAAACCTTACTGTAACTCCCTTAGTAGCTAAACCTCTTGTTCCTTCGAAAACCTGGATGACTGCTATATCTTCTCTAGCCTCTAAAACCTGCCCGGTCCTTTTCTCTCCATCGGACAATTTTATCTCGACAAGTTCGCCGTAAGCTACTCCTTTGACTTTCTCTACAATCATTAAAGGTCCTGCGATTTCTTTAATACTGCTATATTCAACCATCTTACTCATTTGTATCACCTGAAACATTTATTTTCTTAAACTCTGCTTTCATCTTGTTAAGCAGGTCAGTATAATGTTTTTCAAACGTATCGTTTGGATGTTCTTTCATTCTTGCTATATCATCTTTTATCTTCATCCCTGGAATCGCATCTATAGACGTTCCTGATTCTAAGGATTGTTGTGCAAGAGAATAAAACTCCAAAATCAGCTTTAACATAAGGTACTGCTTTTTGATAGAACAGAATGCATCTACATCATGGTATGCGTTCTGCTGTAAAAAGTCTTCCCTTAACAGCTTAGTCACTTCCAAGACCAATCTTTCTGAATCGGGTAAAGC
>JBDRQV010000137.1:0-6471 GCA_043826105.1 Nanobdellota archaeon
TATCCGCAACAACAAAAGATCTTTTGATATGGGGCAATACTAGTGTAAATTGTATTGCCAATGTGGATTTTCCGTTCTTTACACTCTCCCCCATTGGATTCATAAAAGCAAGTGTTATCGAACTTATTTTTAATTTGATAAGATGTTCAACAATGTTAGGTAAGTCTCGGTAGTTTGATTTGTTTATTACTAAGTTTATTCGAACTTCCTTATTTCGTTTTATAACATTTTTTATGCCCTTATTTATATGATTAAATGTATTTGGCGTTCTAGATAATATATTGTGCTTCTTTTCATTTAAAGAGGAATAGGATATTTGGAAAGAGTCTACTCCTGAGTTGATTAAATTGTCCAGAAATTTACCATAAGATAATAATATACCATTTGTAACAAGACATATTTTATTATATTTTAACTTAAATTTTGCATATTTTAAGACATTTAATAGATTATTATAAATAGTCGGTTCTCCACCTGTGATTATTAAAGAATTGAATCTTTTCCTTTTTTCACTTAAGCTTTTTAGTATATACTCACTTTTTAGATCTGGTTGTTGTCTTATTATACTGGAGTCTGCACAGAATAGGCAATTCATATTGCACTTATTATTTAGCTTTAAGATATAATGGCCTGCCATTTTTTAGTCTATCATCTTAAACTCATCGTTATTAAATCTATCATTATACTCTTTCCAAGGTCCCTCACAAACACTGTCGTACTTGCAACCTTTACACTGTTCAAACTTGGCCTTTCCTGCTACTTTTCTCTGTGTCGTGAAGTCGTCTGTATTCTGGAACTGTTTGCCTCTGATTTCTGTATCGGGTATGACTCTCTCTGCAACATATTCTTCATAGCCTTTCATCATACAATAAGGCATCGCTTCTGCCATGCATGAAACACCTGCTTTTATCCCTACATCTAAACCTTTATGAATGAATGGTGCTGCAAGTGAGATAACAGGTACGATTGAATCAAAGTTCTTCCAAGCATTTCCCATTGGATGTACAAAGGCTAATTGGTATTGGTCAACACCTAGTTTAACTAATAATTTAGCTATGTCCTCACAATTCCTATAATTTGGCTTTACAACAACAGTATTTGTAATAACTTTCTGGCCTAATTTTTTTAAGTTCATAATCCCTTTAACTGTCTGGTTGAAGCTGCCTTTGGCATTTGTCAGAAAATCATGCTGCTCTGCACAATAACCATGTAAAGCAGGACTGAACTCATTTGCTCCTGATTCAATTGCTTTTTTACAGAAATCCAAAGAGGAGAACATGCGTCCGTTTGTTTGAATTTGGATATGGTTGTAACCTATTTCTTTAGCTAACTTAACAATATCAAAGAAATCTTCTCTGATAGTAACTTCTCCGCCTGTAAGAACAACAGAATTGCATCTTGACTTACAATCTTCTAAATCATTTTTAATCTCTTCAAATGTCCTATTGCCCTTGCATTTATTATCTGCCTGAACACAAAACCTGCAATTATTATTGCATAAAAAGCCGGTTTTTATGTCTACTCTTTTTTCCCCCATAGAAAAAAGTAAGCTTGTTAGCTATATAATCTTTTTGCTTAAATTGTTACCCTCACAATCTGTAAAATCTTTCGTTTTTGTAGAGTTAACTTAGAAAACTTTCCAGATCCCTATAATCTCTCATCTCGTAAGGATCAGTAGCAAAGGAAGCGATAAATGTCTTAACCTTGTATTTCCTGCATAGTTTGATGTTCTGTTTTATCCTTCCGAGTATCTTAGCTCTTGATCCTGGATCTGATTTCAAAATTAAATTGAAGTTAAAAGCTATTGAAACATTATTTTCATTTGCAAACTTGCATAGAATTTGGTTCAATCCTGAACTTCTGTGGTGGATAAATTCTCTGCTGCCTGTGTCTTCCATATTGAAAATGATCAGATCTTTGTTTGTTTCGATGACAAAACGATTGTCTTTAGATGACTTTACGAGTATATTCTTAGTTGATCTTTGCGCTTTTTTTATATATTTGGGCAAGGAAAACAAAGCAAAATCTAGTTCAATGTTAGTTTTTAGCTTGTTTAATCTCTTTTTGACATTATCAATATCTGATCCATAATTGTATATGAATATCAGTCTACCATAATTTAGCTTTGAAGCTATCTCTATGAATTCCTGTTCATCATTGTTTGGAAATACATAATCTGTCTTCATTTTTTATAACCAAATAATTTATTATATCCTTTATGGTCTATCATACTCAAGACAAATAAAAATACTTCGATAGTATTGCCTTCAATAGTATATAACATCCTCCAATAATTGGAAAGCTCAACCCTATATAAATTTCTTATGCCTAATTCTTTGAATTTAGACGGGATGAGATTTTTTGCAATTGGGTCTCCAAACTGGGGATCTTCTTTTAATATGTCTTTGATTCTATCAAAAGAACTTAAAAGTATCCTTGCTTCTTTATCATCTCTTTTCTTTAGTTTGAGATATGCTTCTTTGCCTTGCCATTTTAGAATTACTCTTACTTCTTTTCCAAGAAACATCATCATACCTCTAATCCGTCCTTTAACATTTTCTTAAGATGATCTGGCTGTGAATATATCCATTGAATGCCTTTTGGACCATAGATTATTTTTCCGCTTTTCCATAGATATTCTAAGATAATTTTAAGAGTTTGATGCATAACTTGTTTAGGCAATCTCTTTCTTAGATCTGATAAAGATATGGGTAAATCCCTATGATGTTCTAAGAATTCTTCTACCATCAAAACAGTATTAAGATTTGGATACCTCAATATTTTTTTATCTTTAGTTTCAATTAGTTCATTTTTAGTTATTTGCATCTTTGACATTTTCATCACTTTTTTATATCAATTGATATATATAGAATATAATTTGATATATAAAACTTTTGTTTTTTTGGTAAGTCAAAGTGGTCATTAGTAAAGATTTATATATCATAGAAACTTCTAAAATAATATGCAGATAACATTTCTAGGAACATCCAGTATGGTCCCGACAAAAGAGAGAAACCAAAGCGGTATTTTGATGAGTTATAATGAGCAAGGCATCTTGGTAGACTGTGGAGAGAATATCCAGAGGCAGATGAAGCAGGCTGGAATCCCTTTGACAAAGATCACAAAAATCCTTATTACACATTGGCATGGCGACCATGTGTTCGGTCTGCCCGGTGTTCTTTCAAGCCTGGGTGCTTCAGAATACAGCAAAACTTTAGAGATATATGGCCCAAAAGGAACAACAGCACATTTTAAAGCTATGGCTGAAGCATTTGTATTTGACAGAAAAGTCGATATGCAGATAAAAGAGATAAAAGAAGGCAGGTTTTTTGAAAATGATGAATTTTATCTAGAATCTTATCAACTTAACCATGGAATACTTTGTTTTGGATACAGATTTGTAGAGAAAGACAGAAGAAGGATAGATACTAAGAAGATCAAAAAGATAGGAATCCCTGACGGACCATTATTAGGAAGGCTGCAAGATGGAAAAACAGTAGAATTTAAGGGAAAGAAGATAAAAGCTGATGATGTTACGTACATAGTTGAAGGAAAGATCGTTTCGTTTATTGCAGATACTGCGCCATGCAGCAATTGTTATAAAATAGCTGAAAATGCTGACCTGCTCATCTCTGAAGCAACATACTCATCTAAACTAGAGAACAAAGGAGAGGAATATGGCCATATGACTGCGAAACAAGCAGCTTTGATCGCAAACAGGGCAAATGTAAAGAAATTGGTCTTAACCCATCTATCTGCAAGATATAAAACAAAACATGAGATTGAAGAAGATGCTTTAAACTATTTCCAAAATGTGGAAGTTGCTGATGATTTCTTGAAAGTAAATCTTTAAAATGAGCCGCAAATCCAAAGGTATAAACGCTGAAAGAGATTTAGTTCATAGGTTCTGGAAAACTGGGATATGGTGTGCTGTAAGGATTGCAGGCAGCGGATCTATGAGATATCCTTCTGCAGATGTTCTGGCTACAAATAAACTAAGAAAGCTGGCAATAGAATGCAAGACATCTGCAGATAAGAATAAATATTTAAGTAAAGAAGAGGTTGAACAGTTAAAGATATTTGCAGATATATTTAATGCAGAACCTTGGATCGCTGTTAAGTTTGACAGAAAAGAATGGCTGTTCTTAAGTCTTGATGATTTAAAGGATTCAGGCAATAATCTTTTAGTCTCAATCGAGATTGCTGAGAATAAAGGATTGTTGTTTGATGAGCTGATCAAGTAGATTATTTTATTTCTATATTGAAAATAAATTAAAAAAATAAAAAAGTTTATATAGTTGCATTTCCAGAATTGAGGTTAAGTAGGGGGTGTATTGAGATGAATCTATCAAAGAGAGTAGTAGAAGAGACAGTAATACAGGTTACAGGCAAAGATGTTGTTCCTTTGGTCGAGGCACTAAAAAATAAAAAAGATGTTTCTGAATTCAAGATTGCCAGCGAGATAAAGAAAGATATCAACCAAACAAGGAATATGCTCTATAGATTATATAACCAGAATCTTGTGTCTTCGATAAGGAAGAAAGACAAGAAAAAAGGATGGTATATCTATTATTGGACATTAAACAACAACAGGATGAAATTTCTTGCAACAAAATCTAAAAAAGCTTATCTTGATAGGCTGATGTCTAGATTAGAAAGGGAAAAGACATTGGATTTCTATTCATGTGCAAATAAGTGCATAAGGCTGGATTTTGAGAAGTCGACAGAGATAAACTTTAAATGTCCAGAATGCGGCAACCTATTACACATGGCTGATAATGTAGAGATAATCAAAAAATTAGAGAAAGAGATAAAGGAAATAAAATCAAAAATAAAGAAGTGATTATCTTCTTTTCTTTTTAAAACTTTTTTCAATCTTTACTTCTTCTTTCATAACTTTATCAACTGCTCTTTCAATATGCAGCTCGATCCTTGCTATCCTTCTTTCCATTAGAACTAATATCCTCAAAGAATATACTATTGCAGCCAATGTACCTATAATAATTGCAAGAGTTATTTCTTGTATTCCTAAAACTGCCATTTTATAATCACCTCTTAATTTTTATATATTAATTGTAATAGTTATATATAAATCTTTTGGAATTATAAAACAATTCCGAAGCACAGAAAAATATCCAATTATTTATTTAAGGAGAATTTTGGATTGTAATATTAAAATAATCTGCTCAAAACTTTACTAAAGAATTGGGTATTTGCCCATATGCCTATATCATAACTTGGATGAGTATCATTATCATCTGATAACATAAACAAAACTTCTTTTGAATCAACTACACATAATCTTGTCCTGATGTCAGAATCTTTTACTTCTGCGATCTTAGACAATTCTGCTGCAATCCCTTTTGTATCTTTTGATAAAGGAGCTGTTATCTTTATAGACACTCCCCTTAGTTTTGCTTTTTGTAGAACGTCTTTCAAATCTTCTGCTTTTCTTATCAATCCTTCAGATGTTGTTGCAATAACTATACTTTGTTTTGCGTTCTTTATCATTGCTGATAGATGATTATAAATATTTTCTCTGCCTTTGATAGAACCTGTCAAATCTATCGGTTCTACAAGATCTAATCCTTGATCATACAGGTCTGTTAGCTCGCTAAGTATTCTTCCTGTCTTAAGCTGAGAAATCATATCTAACTGTGTTTTTGTCTTTTCTTCGATCTTTTTCTTTATCCTTTCGATAACTTCATTTGGAGGCACAGCCACATATTTTATCGGCTTTCCTGGCCTCATGATTATAAATCCTTTTTTCTCTAATGATTCTAGAACATCGTAACTTCTTGAACGTGGAACTGCTGCTATGTCTGACAATTCTCCTGCTGTTGAGCTTCCCCTTGAAAGCAAAGCAGTCCATAGTTTTGACTCATAGCTATTCAAACCAAAGTCTCTTAATTTTGTTAAAAACTCCTTTTGGACTATCATGTTAAGATGTTAGAATGAGCTTTTATTTATAAATCTTTCTGTTTAGTAACCATCCTATAGTAGTTAAAACTTAATTAAGGGAAAAGTTTATATATGAGATTTGAAACATATATGCTAAAATGAACGATTCCATAAAACAAAAAATGAATTCTACAGGAATCATTATTATAGCGTAAGCTACTTCCTATTTGGAAAGTAGCCATTGTTTCTTCGGAGGTTAAAATGATAAAACTTTTTGATACAACATTAAGGGACGGAACCCAAAGCTCTGATGTGAATCTGTCTGTCAGAGATAAGATCAAGGTAGTTGAAGCTTTAGATAATTTCGGTGTTGACTATATTGAACTTGGGTGGCCAGGAAGCAACCCAAAAGATATGGAAGCATTTTTAGAGGCTGCTAAACTAAAATTAAAGAAATCCAAGATTGTTGCTTTTGGGTCTACCAGAAGGATGAATATATCGGCGGATGATGATCCCAACCTGTTGGCTATACTGAAAAGCAAGGCCAGGGTTGCATGTATATTTGGCAAG
>JBDRQV010000138.1:0-2261 GCA_043826105.1 Nanobdellota archaeon
TTTATTTTACAAAAACCTTAAATATATCCTTCCCAAATAATGGCTGATGAAGGTAAAATATTTATTATTGGTCCTTTTATTATTGATTCCTTTAGCCCATGCCAAAGAATGGGATTTCAACACTCAGACCCTAACTTTTGATCTCAATATTGATTCAGATATAGATATTATAAAAAAGACCCAAACAAGTAAAGTAAGCTACATCAAGGTAAACCTCACTTTCTTCCCACAAGACACCAACCAGCAAAAGATTCTTTCATTAACAACAGACCCAGAATCCACCATAGACCTATCAACAATTCAATATATATGGAACAACCCTCTTGCCGATAACTTAAAATTTAGCCTTAATTCAAAGATCCAAACATATAATAAGAGAATCCAGGTAAAGGAAAAGATAAGATTTCCTTTATCATCCCCAGAAGAGCTTAGGATATATACTCAACCCTCAACAACAATTGATTCTGATAATCCTAGTGTATTTGCCCTGGCCAATCACCTTGCAGAAGGAGAGGATGATCTCTATAAGGTTGTCTTTAATCTGGCACAGTGGGTCAAAACTAATATTGAATATGACCTGAGTACTTTAACAGCCGATGTCTCCCAGAAATCATCATGGGTATTACAGACAAGACAAGGTGTTTGTGATGAACTGACAAATCTATTTATAGGATTGAACAGGGCATTAGGCATACCTGCTAAGTTTGTCTCTGGAATATCTTACACTAACTCTCCCCTCTTCGCCAATGAGTGGGGACCGCATGGCTGGGCAGAAGTATACTTCCCAGGATATGGCTGGATACCTTATGATGTAACATATGGAGAATTCGGATATATCGATCCCACCCATATAGAACTAAAAGAAGGTCTTGATGCCAATGAATCATCTACAAAATACCAATGGTTAGGTAATGGTGTTGACATCAGGACAAAAAGCCTGAATTTTAAAGTCAATGTTAAAGATTATGGTGGGAAAGTACCTCAGAAGATTGATCTTGAATTAGATGCAGATAAAAATATAGTAGCATTTGGCTCATATAATCTTGTTGAAGCCACTATAAAAAATCTGCAAAACTATTACATATCTGATGAAATATACTTATCTAAACCAGGTGAAGTAGAGATAATAGGAGATGAAAGAAAGCAGATACTTCTTGAGCCTAATGAAGAAAAGAGAGTATATTGGATAATCAAGATAAATGATGATCTCGAATCTAAATATATCTATACATTTCCATTAGGGATCTTTTCTGTCGAAAACTACTCTGATTCTACATCATTTGACTCATCTGAAAGTGCTTACTATTATAGCTTAGATGAGATCAACTCTATATTCAGCTTAAAGCAGGAAAAGCTTGAAAAGATCTACTCAGAAGACGTTAAACTAGACTGCACTATAGATAAAGATGAGTTCTATGAATATGAACAATCTGTTGTTTCATGCATTACAAGAAACAATGGAAATGCGTTATTAAAAGATGTCAATATTTGTCTGGACAATGATTGTAAAAAGTTTAACTCAATAGGTATTGGAGAAGAAAAAACAGCAAGATTTGATTTTATCCCTAAAAAAACAGGCGAGCAAGAGCTTTTGATCGAAGTCAAGACAACAAAACCATTGCAGAATCAATTCCTGGAAGTAAATGTAAAAGATATACCTAAGGTTGAAATTAATGAGTTAAAAAACCCAGATAAAGCATTATTCGATGAAGATTACTTGGTCTCTTTTATATTAGATAAAAGATCAGCATCTGACCCAAAATACATCAAGATAGTATTAGACCAGGAAGGTTTCAAAAAAACATGGGAGCTTGAAGAACTGATAAATGATAAAAAGTTTGATATCAACCTGAAAGGAAGAGATCTGGGTGTTGGAGAGAATGGATTAAAGATAGAAATCACTTTCTATGATGAGAACAATAAAGAGTATAAAGCTGAAAAAAGATTTACTATTGATCTGATAGATGTTAACCTGATCCAAAGAGTCCAGATATTCTTTACAGACATTGGTAAGTGGATTGGAAGGTTGGTTGGTTAAGTCTTCTTAATTGTAATTTTGTATCTTCCTAAATCAAGAATCCTACCTGCATAAGACATAATTGTGTCATAATCAACAGCACAAAAAGAATCAACCCATAATTTTGTCAATTCTGAAGAATCTAACATATCATTATTTAAATCATGCATTGCTTTTAATTTTTCAAAAGCAATTGAACCTGGAAAAGGTATTAGTGCTGAACAGAAAATCTCCTCGAAATTAG
>JBDRQV010000139.1:0-4734 GCA_043826105.1 Nanobdellota archaeon
AACAATACTGGGATGACTATATTAATGCTACACAAATATTCAACTCAAGTTACATAAACTTTTCTACAGCAAGCGATAAACCAAACACTACATTTGATCTAGAAATAGGAACATCTGGATATAACCTAAAATATACATGTAGTAGAACAGGAAATTATTTAATAAGTATATATTTAGTTAATACCACAAATAGTTGTGAACTTAATTATTCTGCAAGTATTAGTGAATGGTATTCCAATCCAAATTTAGAAAATTCTTATTTTTCAGAACTTAGCAATATGACAATAGGCAAAGAGTACCCATACTTCTTTCTTTTAAATAACAGTGGAGAGGATAACGCAACCGATATAAATTTTACAATAACGCTAAATAATAACAATCTAGCCAATTTTACATCAATATTAGAGAATGGAAGTGTTATAAGCTCATTAAGTAATAATAGTATAAACATATTTGTCAATGAGATAGAAAATAAAAGCTCATTTAACTATACATTTAACATTACTACGTTAGAAGGAGGGAATTTAAACCTATCCACCACACTCATTTATTATGATCGTAGCAATGGAGATGCTATGGTACCAATAAGTAGGAAATACAGCCAAAACAACCACATCAACTACAACCCCACCTTAACCCAGATGCCAAACATCACATTCTTAGTGAACACATATAACATCTCATTAAACTTCTCAGATTATTATTCAGATCAGGACACATATGACGATATCTTAAACGCTAACTGGAACTACACTGGAAATACAAACATAACTGTATTTATGGACTTCACTACATACTTGATAAACTTCTCAGCAGACACAGACTGGAGAGGTCATGAAAACATAACATTCCATGTCAATGACACATACAACATGAGCAGTGATAACATAACCATAACTATAAGTGTAATTAATAGCAGCATAGAGATATGCAATGGTAGAGATGATAACGGAGATTACTTCACAGATATAGGTTGTGACGACGACAATGATGGATATTGTGACACAAATATGGCAATAGAGGTTGGTTCGAACCTAACAACAACATGTAACAATACAGACTCGACAAGCAATGTTACAATACAAGCAAGTGATGACTGCAATGATGCCAGCAGTAATATCAGCCCAGGCGTATCAGAAAATTGTAATGATAATGCGATTGATGATGATTGTGACGGATATGTCGACTCAAATGATCCTGATTGTGCTACTCCAACACAGATCAGTAACAGCTGTTTCTTAGCTGGAACAAAGATAACCTATTTAGACGGCTCTACAAAAAATATAGAAGATGTAAAAGTAGGAGACTCCATTTTAAGCTATAACACCGATAACAACCAATACACAAACGCAGTAGTATTAGAACTAGAATCCCCTATCAGAAACGACTACTACATAATCAAACTAGAAGACAACGAAATACTAAAGATAACAGATGAACATCCAGTATATACTCAAGATGGTTGGGCATCTATAGTTCCAGAAGCAACATTACACGATGCTAACCTAAACGTAAAGAAACTTAATGAAAAAGACAAAATATTAAATGTCAATAAAAGATGGATAAAGATAAAAGAGATAACCCATATAAGAGAAAAAGTCCAAACATACAACCTAAAGCATGTTTCCAACACTAACACATTCTTTGCTAACGACATTTTAGTCCATAACAAAGGAACTGTAACATCGACAACCGCCTCTACCCAGTCCCCTACAGTATCCACCCCCATAAAAGCAATAGAAAAAGTTGAACCAAAACCACCACAAACACCGACCGGCTCAGCTAGTAAAGAACCTGAAAAGCCAAAACCAAAATCTGTATATGAAAACTTAATCAACGAAATAGCCAAAAGAAGAGTAGAACATACCAGACACATAACAGTCAAAGGCGGAAGAACACAGATCATTGAAAAAGTAAAGAACATAGACCTATTTGAGATAGAAGATGCAGAGATAACATTAGAGATCCCAAAAACAATAATTGAAAACACAGATAAGATCATAGAGATAACCCCGTATGAAATAATCGACTATGATCCAAAAGTCAAATTCTTATTAGACAACATCGACCCAGAACAAGAAAAAGTGATAGAATACACGATAGACAAAGAACTGACAGATGAAGAGATCAAACAAATTCTATTAAAGATAGACATGAAAAACATTACAAATCAGGAAGAAAGAGAACGTCTCTTCAACCAAACCCAGGAAGTCATCGACATCACAACAACGGCAAAAGTAGACACAAAAAACAACCAGACAGAATTCACCATAGACATAGACTTCAAGAACGAGACTATCCTTTATGATGCAAACATCTACATGGAGATCCCAAAATGTCTGGTTGAGATAATAGAAAAGATCATGATCGAATCAGAGGTAGAATTTGACATTGTTGCAGAAGACCCCATAATCGTCTGGCACTTCAAAAAGCTCACAAAAGGAGACTCATTAAATTACATAATAAAATCGATCGCAGATGAAGACTGCTTAAATCAGGCAAAAACATATGCCATAGCTAAGCAGATAGTTCTATTGGAAGCAGACCTGTCAGCGCATGATAAGTTAAAAAGGATATATGGTCCGATCGGTTTGATTCTCCTGCTGATACTGACATTATCATTCCTTTCAAGATTCTCCATGGATAAAAAACATTATTTTGACAGATTAGAAAATATAATCCGGCAGGCAAACAAGCAGAACATCATCGGATTAGGAGCAAAAGGGATAAGATTGATCGGATTTGAGAAAGAAGACATAAAAAAAGCAAGAGAATATGAACATAAGCCAAAAATAATAAGATTCTTTAACAAAAACCTCTTTGGCGGAGAGATGTTCTTCCTTATAATATTGGTCTTGCTGAACATAGCTGATTTCATAAAGATCCTGCCAGGAGATATAGACTTCCTGAAGAAGATAATCTCATGGATATTATTGTCTTACTTATTATATGAAGCAAGCCTGATGAAATCATTGTTCGGCGCAGAAAAACACAGAAAAGTTTTGGATGTAACCTTGCTCCTGTTGTACTTCTCACTGATCTTCAAATTAGTAGTAGAATTTGCAAAAACCTCATTCAACGAAGCAGTATATTTCAGAGACCTCTTATTGCTGATAGCAAAATACAGCATAGAATCGACAAATATATCATTATACATCGGATTTATAGGATTAGCAGCAATATCATTCTTCATCACCTGCTGCATACCCATCGGAAGCCCGTCATTCTATGAAGTATTCACATCATTATTAGGTAAACACAAAGTAGAAAAAGCAAATATTGTCATAAAAAAGACCTTAAAATTCATCTCTGTTTACTTAGTGCTGTTGTTGTTCTATATAACTTTCTACAACTTTATATTCGAATGGTTAGCTATAGCTATTGATGCTTCCATCTTGACAGTAGTATTGATAATGACATTAGTGATATTTATCAAAAAAGAATATCACATGATCGTCTATCACAAAATAAAGGAGATATTCAGATTTAGAGTGATGGAAGGGATTGAAAAGATAATGGAAAAAGTAGATTCCTTTGATATCAAATTCTTTAAGCTGTTGCCCTATAAAAAATTCATATACTTAGCCATCATAGGGATATTGATACTTCACCTTTTAACAGAAGCGGGAATTTTCATCATTCCTTATGTGATAGGCGCGACAGATGCGACCTATTTCTCAGAGTTAGGGCCAGGCCATACTCCAATTCTAAATCTTGCCGAGCCATTACATAAGATGCTGGGAAAAGAAGTTCCAAGAAGCCTGTTACAATTGCAGATAGGCGGCCTGAATATATTAAATTCCATACCCATAGTGCTGGTCTACCTGATGAATATATTCGCAGTGCTCTTCCTATTGATAAATCCATTGATAATATGGTTGCATATGCATAAAGAAAGAAAATTGCCTGCACATTTAGTATCTCAGATAAAATCAAAAAGTTATAAGGTATTCCAATTCCTGTTCATGCTAAGCATAGGCGCATTGATCTTAACACCTATATTCAGCATAGATCTGGCATCCAGTAAAGTATTTGGCGAGACAGAGATGACAAGAGAGTTTGAAGCAAGCATCAGAGGAATAGATATAAGGACCCAGTTGATCCAGAACGAAAACATGATATTTTGGGCATTAGGCATAGGGATATTCCTGGCAATCATGTACCTCCTATTAAACAAAAAATTAAGCAGACAGCTGACAGGATTGATAAATACTGCCAACCTTACAGCCATATTGGGCTATCTGATATTCTTTTACTCAGATGTACAAAAGTTTTACATGACTACATTAAGTGAGATATTCCATACAAACATGTTCTTCTTTGTACACTTTGGAATCTTCTTCATAATAAGCGGCCTATTCTATATCATAGGAATAATCCTGCTGGTATTTGAATTATTTGCCAGAGGAGAGATATACATACCTTCCTTTGTCATAAAGATGATAAGATTTGTCTACAAAGACATTGAAAATGTATACCATTACATATCTCCCCACCACCATCTGCCATATCTAAGATTCTATGAACACCATATTGAATCAGAACATGGCTCTGGTGAAAAACACATCTATGATTACATAACAGAATTGGTTCAGACAATCTATAACAAGCCATACATGCTCAACAGGCTGACAAGAGAAACAATCTCCGAAGGAAAAGGTGAATTAGCTTTTATCGAAGAACATCTCATAGAACATAACTGGCCAAAAGAGATGGTAAAAGAATCGATTGAAA
>JBDRQV010000140.1:0-4650 GCA_043826105.1 Nanobdellota archaeon
ATCGAATGTAAAATAATATCTTTAATCTTGATTCCTTTCTTTAATCTGCTACTGATAGATATATAGACACTTGCGCCGCTGGCAAAAGTAAACAATGCTAGTCCAATACCATTGATTGGCATATTAAACATAGGAAAATAATAAGGAATATCTGAATATATATCTCCCTTAGCAAAAAAATCAAATATCTGCCAAAATATCATCTGCAATACAGCTATTCCTCTGAAGATGTCTATAGATTCTATACGTCTTGCCATCAATAACTAGGACTCAAAGAGAATTAATAAAAGTTATGTTTCCAAATCCTTTAATAAGATCGGGATTCCGCCCTCAGAGATTGCCATCAATAATATTTTTCTATAATTATCCTTTAAATCAGGATTCTCTACAAGTATATCTCCATTATCATATACAAGATTCCATGGATGATCTAATGTAATGATATATTCTTCAGTATCCATCAATTTCTTAAACTCATCGACAGATGTATAAGCAACATATTTATCCATATTCCACTCTTTATTCATGTCTGAACCATCAGTATAACTAGAATAATAGCCATATCCTGCATCCTTTAATGCCTTGACATGATCATCTCCATCACCTAAAACACTCAAATACGGTGCCCTAAATCCTACTACAGATGTATTAAAATAATCCTCTAAAAATAACCTAGATTGTTCCAATTCTGTTCTGGCCATATCCTCATCAACTAATCCAAGATGAGTATGATACCTAGTATGTGAACCAACTTCAAACAATCCACCATCAACAAGCTGCCTTGCCCTGTCCACTACTCCTTTATCCAATGCTTCAAAAGCCAATATATCTTTCTTAACAATAAAGTTAGTCATAGGCAAGCCATATCTTTCAGAATAATCAAGTATCTCCTTAAATCCCAATATACCTGAAACAGCAGGATATGGGTAGTCTAGATAAGATAGATTATCATCCCTAGGAGTCATCCACGCCATATATTCTGGCAGATTACAATTTAATTCATCAACTGTTAAGCCAAAAGAATAATTATCATCTTCACATGGTGATATACCTGAAAAGTTATGGACATATCTCCCTGACTCTATATCAAAAGTAAAAGCAATCTCAATTTTTCTGTTTTTATCATTTAGATCAGATGGTACATAAGCTTTTTGACTTCCAAAGTACAAAGACAATTCTTTCCCAGAGATCTGTTTAGGTATCTTTCCTGATAAAGCCATTTTATATGCCGCTTCAATATTCACATCCTTATCAATCAATTCAAAATCCCTATCAATAATAAACTGATCATTAATACCAGATTCTTTTTGAAGAAGAACAAACAATATATTTCCCAATGATATAACCTTATCCTGGTTATATAGATAAAATTGGTTAGGAAATTCATCAAAATATGAGATATAATCTGATAAAAAATTAGCTATATAATTTGACTCTTCAAGAGTGATATAATGATTGCCATAGTGATAATTGTCATAATTATTACAACCCACTAGAATTATAAGAAAGATTATCAACAATATGTTTAAGATTCTTTTTTGCATAACATTAGAAATTAAGATTGAAATTTATAAACTTTGCTAAAAGAAAAATAAAAAAATAAAAAGAAAAAAGGTTTTTAGCCTTATACCATTGGTTCTTCTTCAACAGGTGCTTCTTCTTCCATAACTGGACTGATATCTTCTTCAGTTACAGTTAAAGTTGTTCCTACCTTTGAGACTTTCATTGAGGTTCCGCTCAATGCATAGTCCTGGAAGTTAGCTACAACCTGAGCTGCATTTCTTGTATCCAATGCATCGTATCCTGCGATTACCATTGCAACATTCTCTCCATTATCATATAGAGCTAGGATACCTTCTCCAGGTCCAATGTTTGCTGCTTTGGTACAATCTGCTGGATTGCCCATAACTGCTGCTGCTACTGAGTTAGCACATGGTCCGCCGACTGCAATAACATTCTGGTCTTCAACTGTATCTACAACTTCTGAAGCTAGCTTTGTAGCGCCAACTTCAATCTTTGATACAGAGACAGATTCTGCTCCTTCAACACCAGCTGATGCATAGTTTACTATTCCTGAAGTTACATAGACCAATGGTTCAAGCTGAGCCTTTGGATATGTTATGTCCAGATTCTGTGGATCTCCTGTTGGGGCATCATATTTAACAAATGCACCATAGCTTGTATAGCCATAGGATGTATCACTTTCGCCTTCTGGGCTCTTCAAGTTCAAGTTACAAAGCTCTCCCAATCTAACTTCTCCAGTTGATGCAGAGATGTTAAACTGTATAGCTGATGGAACGATGTCTTCATAGTCGTCTGTATGGATTGTAAACACTCCAACTTTCATCCATTGTGGATTATCTACATGAAATCCATTTTCAAATGCTGTAGCTGACCTGTTCAATCCACCTGCTGTTAGGTTGATAACTGCTCCATACTGTGTATTGATTTCTACAATCTCTTCAGCGCCTAAACCAGTTACACCGCCTAATTCAACCCTTATGTCGAAGTTCTTTGCTGTATCTGTAGTCCTATTGGTTATATCGAATGTCTGTCCGCCCATTCTCAATGTTGCACCGACATAATTTGCTGCAGCACCGCTATCAGTTGTGTACGGCCTTTCGATTGTCTCTCCACTACCCAGATTCTTAAATGAAATTACTGGATTGTCAGCAGTTGATGCATCAGCACCCATATATTGGAATGCCCATGAATTTCTGTGCCCTTGTGCTTCACTCTCATCTGTCAATACAAAATAATCCTTTCTATTTATATTAGTTGTTGAGTTCATAATCAGCTGATTCTCATCATCTCCCAAGTTTAGTGTTGTTCCAGATGTGCTGTTTGCTCTTGCAATTGGCAATTTGACTTCGCTTCCATCTGCATCTGTAAAGTATAGCTGATATTGTTTAGAACCGCTTGACCTGACTTTGATGTCATTTGTTGGTTCACTACTTAATCCCCTATACTCGATGTCATAAGACTTAGCTACTAATGCTTCTGGCTCATCCATCAAACTGCTTAGCTTACCGCCTGCTGCTAAATACAAATCATCTTCAGCAGTTGTGTTTATCTCTATAGACTCAATCTTCAAAAGAGAAGATGTGTTTGATCCTCTTATGATAACAGCTGCTTCTTGTATGTTTTCATTGTTGTATTCTACAGTGTCGCTTGATGCTGCATCTGCGATTATTGTATCCTTTAACAATAGTTTTTTAGCTCCAAGATAAAACTCTACAATATCCTGTGAGACATCTCCTGCTTCGTTCGGTAAGATCTCTCTTACTCCGATTTCAGTTCCATCTGACATTTTATCGCTCTGCCCATCTTGTAGTGCTTTTGTTGTCTCTCCATTTATAACAAATTTAACATACGTTGTTCCTGTATCTGTGATGATTGGAACATTTACTTCATATTCCTTACCATCAATTGTATATGTTTTTGTTTCTCCTTCTTGTAAAGTGTCTTTTACTGCACCGCTCATCAATGTCAATTCAACAGTAGCATTAGGGCCATTGACTGTTCTTCTTGCCTTTACAATCGTATATTTATTTCCGAACATGGAAATCTCTTCATCTTCAATATCTGGCAAGAATGTACCTGTTGAACTGGTTGTTCCACCTGTACTTGTTGTTGCAGTATCGCTGTCAAATGATGTCTTGAATTCCATCTCATATCTTGCTATTTGATAGCCATTCTTTATATAGAAGAAATCTGATGTTACATCATCATCATCTTCTGTGTATAGAACAGTTCTAGACTGAAGCTCATTGCCTGAATGCGCTAGATCAAAGTGTAGATACTGAGCATATGTTGCAGTTCCTTTATCATTGGTGATTTCTCCATCTGCTAAAGAATTCAGATCTCCACTTTCCAAAACAGTTGTTATGTTTGTTATGGTTTCACCATTGTTACCTGCGTCTAGATTTTCGCTCAATTCAAATTTCTTTGATGATGAGCCTACTTTCCATGCATCTCCATCAATAATTGTGGATACGCCTGTTCCAGCTGATGCTGAGGTAGCACTATACTGCAAACTTGTTGCAATATCTGTTACACCGATAACGTCTTCTGCTGCTGCTTTGTCTCCTACTACTAGAACTCCACTAAACTTACCAGCTGATAAAAATGGTGCTGGGTAATTTGCTAGATCTAGGGCCATTGCACTCATGATGGTTGCTCCAACCATTGTTGCTCCTGCTCCTAAAGCAGCAATCTTTCTAATTGCTTTTCTTAGTCTCATATTAACTAAACACCTCCAATGTGTTCTTTCTTTGGCTATCTTAGACGGTAATTAAACCGTTTTTTTCTTGGCTATCTGATATTATAGAAGTCTGCTTACATAGCCAGGACTTCTATAGACGATAATCTCACTCATCATATTTAAATGTTTTGGTTTTACTATATTCCCTAAGATATATATTAAAGTAGATAATATCTAGATTACCCATTATTAAATATGTATGTATAGATTATATATAAATATACTCATTCAAAAAGTTTATAAACATCCTTGCAATTTCCAAAGCTATGCCGCGGTCGCATAGCCTGGCCATTGCGGTAGATTGCTAAGGACTGAGTCCTTTAGAGACTTACAATGGCCTACAAAAATCTACTGTCCGAGAGGGCACGAGAGTTCAAAACTGCTGA
>JBDRQV010000141.1:0-4171 GCA_043826105.1 Nanobdellota archaeon
GATGCAGAAAGAGATTACGGCATACCCTTCAAAAGAATTAGATCAGGGAGCTTAGATCAAGAAGTTTACTCTACTTTAAATCAAATAAATGAAAGTAAGGTAGGAATTAGATTAAGAAACATAGAATCAATAGCGCTCCAATCACCTACAGATCACACATCTTCTAATGTTATAATCAACAAGACATGGGCGGCAAGTTTTCTTAATATGCCTGATCAAGAACCTTTTTTTAGTGCAGCACTGATAGCATTCAAATCAATAATGAACTATCGGCACAACATTTCATTGCCAATCCATCCAAGACTTGATGATACAACATATCGGGCATTAAGTTATGCCAAAAGCCGAGGATTAGATATTTCGATGAGTGATTATACAAATGCGAACTTCGCTACTACTGTTGATGGTGTGGACTATAAATTTATCCTGCCTAGTAAATTTATTAATCAATTACCTGATTATAACGAGTCACAACTCAATATCGGTGCAATATCAGCAGATCCATATGATCCGATAATAAGGATGATTGCAGATGAAGTTGTTGCAGGATCTTTTACACAGGAACAAGAAGCTGCAAAACTCCTAAAATTTGTGCAATCCATCGGCTATAACCCAGATGTAGGTGGCGGAAATTTTGCAAGACACCCATTAAAAACATTACTGGACCATGGGGGAGATTGTGAAGATGCTGCAATACTTTATCTCTCATTACTGAGATCGATAGGCATACCATGTATGTATGTTGTAGCAGTATCCAACAATGCTAGGATAAATTCTCACGCTATGGTTGCTGTTGAAGGTGATTTTGGAGATAAAACACATATCCCTTATCAAGGCAGGAAATATTACATAGCTGAGCCAGCATCACTAAATCTGGAAATAGGGAACACCACCTACCCTGTTAGTGATGGCAACATTGAATGGCACACAACACCATTGCCTCCTGAAAACACCCCCAGAAGAAAAGAGATCGGAAGAAGGGACTTTTTAAGAAGACACATAATACAGAAGATAAAGAGCCTAGTATAAACTATTCATGCAACATTTCTAAACAATCTCCAATGATTAGGATATTTTTCTTTAACTTCTTTATAAACTTTCTTTAAAAGTCGAATTATTGAATAATATGCTTCTTTTTCTTCTGGAGCAGTAAAATTCCTTGCCCTCCTTACCAATTTAAGCAATGCTTCGGGAATCTCTTTTTTTATAACATCAATATCTTCTTCATGACCCTTATCATACATATTATCATAAGCCAGTTTTACTAAGTCCTCCATATGTGACCAAAAAGTACTATTATGGGGGCCAAGCTCTTTATTCAATTTTTTACCCATATCTTCTGCAAATCTTTGCCAATTAGTCTCACCAGACATATCACTCATGCCCATAGCTTTATAATCAACTCCACCCCATCCCCACATGCCTATTGTCATCACTTGATATCCCCTGGTAATGATTCTATTTTGAATTGTACTGTACATATCATCAGTCGAATTAATAAATATTATATTAGCTTGAGGAACCAATCTTTGATAATACTCCAATGGTTTATCCGGACTTTTGACAATTATTTCAGAACCAGGCGGGATAGTAAGCTCACCAACTATAAAAGAATCTTGGGGAGATATATTGATTATCCTATCTAAAAACCTTTCAACTGGAATAAGGATAGCATATCTCATCAAATGCCACGCCGCTCCCATCATATGTTCTCCAACAGGACCATTAAGTGCAAAATGTATTGTTTGCCTAGGAAATCTTAGCTTTTTATTAAGATACTCAATATCATATTGTCCAGTGGGTCTTAATTTTCCATCTGTTGGAAAATATTTAGTTATGTGGATAGCTATTAAAGACCTAGCAACATTAGGCGAACGTAAATCCCTTTGTTTTCGTAAATATTGTTCTATCTTCCATGCTTTATCTTTCTCTCTCTTTAATTCTTCACCAATATCTTTCCTCAATTCAACTAAATCATGAGGATTAAATCTTTTTTCAATCTCCTTATTCTCCATAATGATCCTTTTTGATTCTACAATCAGCGCTTTTGTCAACTTAATAGATAAGTTAATTGCCCTCTCTTCCCAATAGCAAAATTCAATCATTTTTGTCGTAAATTCATCAACCTTTTTTTTCAGTTCTTCTTGTGTTTTGGCTTCTGTTTCAAACATTTTTACAACTTCTTCTTGATGCCTTAAAGAATTAGAATAATTAACCAAAGTATCGATCAATTTTACTATATTTTCTTGTTGCTTATAGACTAATTCTTCAATTAATTCCTTCTCATTTTGATTAGCAGAACTAAACATAGGTAAATGTTCAACTTGAATTATTAAATTCTTTTCATCACTCTCAATTTTAAAGTCTTTTATTAAGAATCTTTTTTGTCTCTTTATTACTAATCCAATACTTTCACCCAATTTTTCAATCTCTATAAGAATACGTATCTTTTCTGCTTTAATCTGTTTTCTATTCCAAACACGTTTAATTAAATTATATTCTTTAGCAAGAAGAACAAGAACTGTTTTCTTTGTCTTTTTGACAATAGATTCTTTTCTTTTGGTTAATTTAGCAAGAATCCTATACATCCTTAGTGTGTTCTCTAAATAATTGTATATATTTCTTTCTTTATCTAAGTATGCATCATCACCCATTATTGAAGTCATATCTTTTCATAAATTTGATTATTTATTAATCTTTCTTTTTAGAGGTATAACTGCTTAATTTCCACATAATTCTCTGTAATTTCACACCACAAATCGCAAAGTTTAAATTAAACTTATTCTTGCCTTATCTAATGTTTAAAATTGTAATTATCGGTTTGGGAACAGCAGGTTTTGCAGCAGCATTAGCAGCAAAAAAGCAAGATAGGAATTCAGAAATCACATTCATAGACAAAAAACGCTTTGATTTGCAGCATTCATGTGGTCTTCCTTACTTTCTAGAAAGAAAGATACATTCCATATCCAAATTAAAGCACAACATAAATGCAGAGATGATGGGCATGAAAATAATCAACAACAGCCAGGCAACTAAGATTGACCACAAGAGCAAAACAGTTTACTATAAAAATCTAGAAAATGATCAAGAAAACAGGATAGATTATGATAAACTGATCATCTCACCAGGTTCTTACCCATTTCTACCGCCTATTCCAGGTATAGATAACAATGAATACATATTTACTTTGCATAATGATAATAATGCTGAAAGATTAGACAAAAAAATAGAAACATCAAGATCAGCAATCGTTATCGGAGCAGGGGCGATAGGTTTAGAGACTGCATATGCATTAAAGAAAAGGGGATTGAATACAACTATAGTTGATATGCTCCCACATGCTTTTCCAAAAGCAATCGATCCAGACATTTCAAAAATTCTAGAAGATTATCTGACAGAAAAAGGCATAGGATTAAGGCTGGGTAAAAGGCTTGAAAAGATAGAAAAAAATAATGTATATGTAGAAGGAGAAAAAATAACAACTGACATTATTGTGATGGCTACAGGAGTAAGACCATGTATAAAACTGGCAGGCGATTCTGGAATCTTGACAGACAATACAGGGATAGTTGTTAACGAAAAGCTAGAAACTAATATTCAGGACATTTACTCAGCAGGTGACTCTATAACTATTAACAGTTTAATAACAAAAAAGCCATTTCCAGCTTGGTTGGCAACAACAGCATACAAACAAGGCACAATTGCAGGAATAAATGCAGTTGGTGGAGACAAAAAGATAAAAGGGACAGCAGCAACATTTGTTTCAGTTATTGGAGATTTAGAGGTTGCTGCAACAGGTTTAAATTCATATTTAGCAGAACAAAATAATTTTGAGATAGTTATCGGAAAGACAAAATCAACAGATCTTCCAGAATGGATGCCTCATGCAGAAGAGTTGACAGTAAAGGTGATAGCAGACAAAACAACTGGCAGATTATTAGGTGCGCAAGCGATAGGTAAGGGGGCTGCAGCAAGGATAAATGTTGTTTCTACAGCAATTAATGCAGGTATGACTCTACAAAAACTTTCTGAAGTAGAATTTGCATACTGCCCTTCAGTTTCTCAATGCTATGATGTTTTAACATCAGCAGTTGATTTGGCTATAAGGAAAATTAGATAACCTTATTATAAAATCTAAACTTTTATAAACAATCACATTATTATTACACTT
>JBDRQV010000142.1:0-7129 GCA_043826105.1 Nanobdellota archaeon
ATATTAGGTTTATTCATTTAATTTTCTGATGAGATTATTCATCACTTATTTCCATCTCTTAGCAGAATCTGGATTTATATCATTTTCTCTAGCAATCTGACCATATAGGTAATCCAGGAATTGATCTTTTGGTTGAACTCCGAATCTCGATTGTATCTCATGCCTTAATCTTAAGAATGTATACATAGAATATGATAATGGTACTTCTGGCTGGATCTCTTCGTTAAATGTCTCAAGGGCTGATTCTGCAGTTGCATGATATTTTGGTTTCTCAGCAACATAACCTATCGGCCTGGATAAGACTACATTTTTAACTTCTTTATCGCCGGTTGTTACATATAATATTCCCCTTTCAGTCTCATTCATTGTGAATAGCAGATCATCTTCTTCTCGTGGATCTAAGTAGAAAAATTGTTTGAAAAACCTATCAGAAGCACTTCCCATAAGCCTTTCTAATGTTTTATCTTCTTTAAAACGGTCAGCAGATGTTTTTAAAGTAGGATCATTGCTTAATCTATCTATCAACTGATCACGGGATCCTACTGCCATCCCGTTTAATAAACTATAGTCTATCCTATGTACTCTCTTATACGCCATACTATGTAGAGTTGCTTTTTTATTTATAAATGTTTCTGTTTTGTAACCATTTAGTAATAGTAAAACATACAAAATAGAATATATCTATTTTTTTATGGAGATGGCGAAAAATATATAAAACCAACTGGTTTTATCAGCATTATGACAGCTGCTAAAGATCTTCAAAAAGGCAAATATATCAGGTATAATGGTGAGATCTATCAGGTTGTGAGAAAAGAGATAGTGGCTTATGGTACACATTCTCATTCCAAAACAAAATTATTTGTCAGAAGCTTGTCTTCATCAGGTGAGAAATCATTTAATCTTAGCCACCATGATAATGTCGAAGAATTAGATATAATCCGTAAGAAAGCCCAGGTCATAGCTAAACTAAATGATAAAGTGCAAGTAATGGATAATATAAGTTATGAAACATTTGATGCTGATGTTGATCGTGTGTTATTGGATGATATCAAAGAAGGTGATGAAGTTATTTTTATCGATTTTGAAGGGAGGGCTAAAGTTCTGCAAAAATCATAGATAGTTTTTTAAACAATAATAATTCTGTTTGTCCTTATGGATTATAATCATGCTTTAAAATTTCTGTATAGATTAGAAGGAAAGAAGTATAATCTTAGCCTGGATGCTATCATTTATTTATTGAAAAAGTTGGACAATCCTCAGCAGAAATTAAAAGTGATACATGTTGCAGGAACAAACGGCAAGGGGAGCACCTGTGCTATGATATCTTCTATCCTTATCCAGGCAGGCTATAGAGTAGGGATGTATACTTCTCCACACCTTATAAGATTTAACGAAAGGATACAGATAAATGGAAAAAGCATATCTGATAGTGACCTATTGAAATATTTCAACAAGGCATTTAAGGCATATAAAAATGAGACTTTCTTTGAGTTTACTACTGCTATGGCTTTTCTTTATTTTTTTGAGAAAAAAGTTGATTATCTTGTTTTAGAGGTGGGTTTAGGCGGCAGGCTAGATGCTACAAATGTTGTAGATCCCTTAGTTTCAGTCATAACTAACATAGGGCTGGAGCATACTGAATATCTGGGTAAGACTATCGGCAAGATAGCTTATGAAAAATCAGGGATAATCAAGGAGAGAAGGCCTGTCGTTACTGGTGCTGTCGGCGAAGCATTGGATGTTATAAGTAAATCTGCTAAACAAAAAAGATCTAAGCTATATGTTGTCAGGAAAGACGGTAAACATCTGAAACTTGGCCTAAACGGTGAATTTCAGAGGCATAATGCATTGATGGCTATCAAGACGATCGAGGTTTTGAGATTAGGTATCGATAAAAAGATCATCGATAGAGGATTGCTTTCTGTCAAATGGCCAGGAAGGCTGGAGTTCATCTCTGATAATATACTTGTAGATTGTGCACATAATCTTCATGCTGTTAAGGTTTTGAAGAGAGAACTGGTGAAAATCAAAAAAAAATATAAGAGAATAATATTGGTCATCGGGATATTAAGCGATAAGAAATATAATGAAATGTTAAATGCATTAGAACCTGTTGTTGATTATTTTGTGATTACCAGGCCATCTATAAAAAGGGCTGCTTCTCCTTCTACTTTATTTAAGTTTGTTAAGAAAGATAAGAAGATAATAGATGATGTTAAGGAAGCTTTTGAATATGCTAAAAAGACTGCTTCTAAATATGATCTGATTCTTGTTACAGGCAGTATCTATACAGTAGGAGAAGTTTTTGGAAGGGAATAACCAAAAAATTTATATATAATATATTGCATTCCCTATCAATGCGACAAACAAAACATTTATTAACTATTGATTCTAAAGTTCTTCACAGGGGTGAGATTCAATGACTAAATTCATAGTTGTAGCTGGTGGAGTTATTTCAGGTGTAGGAAAAGGAGTTACATCAGCTTCTATCGCAAAGATTCTTAAGGAGTATGGATTTAAAGTGACAGCTATAAAGATAGATCCATACATAAATTATGATGCAGGAACTCTTCGACCTACAGAGCATGGTGAAGTTTGGGTAACAGATGATGGTGGAGAGATAGACCAGGATCTTGGTAACTATGAAAGATTCTTAGATGTTAGTATCCCTAAGAAGAACAATATAACGACTGGCCAGATCTACAAGACAGTTATCGATAATGAAAGGGCTGGAAAATATCTAGGAAAGACAGTACAATTCATACCGCATATCCCAAATGAGATAAAAAGACGTATAAAAGATGCTTCAAAGGATCATGATTTCTGTGTTATCGAGATCGGCGGAACAATAGGTGACTATGAGAATATCCCATTCTTATTTGCTATGAGGAGCTTAGAGATAGAGTTAGGCAAAGAAAATGTTGTCCATGTCCTGATAACATATCTTCCAGTTCCATCACATATCGATGAGATGAAGACCAAGCCGACACAACAGGCGATAAAATTATTGACAGAGCATGGCATCATGCCGGATTTTATAATCTGCAGAGCACATAAAGCTTTAGATGCCCCAAGGAAGAAGAAGATAGAGATATATGCTAATATTGCATCAGACCATGTAATCTCAGAGCCTGATATCGATACTATATACAGAATTCCACTTGATCTTGAAAAAGAGAAATTTGGAGAGAAATTACTTGAGAAATTTAATATAAAGCCAAAGAAGCAGCCAGATTGGAAGAAATGGAAAAAATTAGTAGATAATATCGCAGATCATGGCAAAGAAGTGAAGATAGCTATGGTATGTAAATATCTGGATATAGGCGATTATCAATTATCAGATTCTTATATCTCGATAAATCAAGCTCTTATGCATGCTGCCGCTAACCTAAATATCAAAGTAAAGATCGACTGGATCGATGCGAAAACTTTTGAGAAAAATAAAAATAAGGTTGCTGAACTGAAGAATTATAAAGGTATAATCGTGCCTGGTGGATTTGGTGGTTCAGGTGTAGAAGGGAAGATAATGGCCATCAAGTATGCAAGAGAGAATGATATCCCTTTTTTAGGCCTATGTTATGGAATGCAGTTAGCTATTGTTGAGTTTGCACGTAATGTTTGCAATATGGAAGGGGCAAACACTACTGAGGTCGATGAGAAGACAGCTTTTCCTGTAATAGATATATTGGCATCTCAAAAAAAGGTGATGGAAGAAAGCAGATATGGTGCGACCATGCGTCTTGGTGCATATGCTGCTATGCTAAAAGATAAATCAAAGGTGTTTGAATTGTATAATAAATCTGGCAGGTCAGATGAAGATTCTAAGCTGATCAAAGAGTTTAAAGATGATGCTGAACAGTCATTTAGATTAGGGATATTGGAAAAAGGCAAAGAAGTTGTTTTAGAAAGACACAGACATAGATATGAGGTAAATCCTCAGTTTGTAGCTAAACTAGAAGAAAAAGGACTTGTATTTTCAGGTTATCATATAAGGAAAGATAATGAGAAACTGATGGAATTTATAGAGCTGCCTAATCTCAAATACTTTGTAGCGACACAGGCGCACCCAGAGTTTAAATCAACACTGACAGATCCTGCTCCTTTGTTCTATGGTTTTGTCAAGAGCTTGGTTTAGGTTTGATAATTTCTACACAAAATTTGTCAAAAACATAAGGTTTATATATAAGTTAAATCATATAAAGGGGCGCTCGTAAGAGAAACATTCTCTTATGACGACGAGAAAGTACTAGAGAAAGAGTGTTCCAAATTATGGTTATGACAGCTATTTCTTGATTACTAAAAAAACAAATAAACTAGAAAAAAAGGTGAGAACATGCAAGTTAGGGGTATGGACGAAAGTATGGTAGGTCATGCCAACATAAAGGTGATAGGAGTAGGTGGAGCTGGCAACAATATGGTAAACTGGCTTTACAACAAAGGGATAAAAGGTGCTGAGATAATAGCATGCAATACAGATCAGCAGCATCTTAATACTATTTCAGCAGATATCAAATTTCTGATAGGCAGAGAAGTGACAAGAGGTCTGGGCTGCGGCGGATTCCCTGAAAAAGGGGAGATGGCTGCTCAGGAAACTGCAAATAAGATAAAAGAATGTCTGAAAGGCACAGATATGGTATTTATATGTGCAGGAATGGGTGGCGGAACCGGAACAGGAGCTGCTCCATTTGTAGCAAAGGTTGCAAGAGATAGTGGATCTATTGTAATAGGCACTATCACGATGCCTTTTAAGATTGAAAGAGCAAGAGTGGATAAAGCAGAGTTCGGACTTTCAAGATTAAGGGAATATTCTGATACAGTCATAACTATAGATAACAATAGGCTTGTTAAGATCGCTGGCAATCTTCCTGTACAACAGGCATTTGCAGTTGCAAATGAGCTTATAGCTACGATGATAAGGGGAATTGTCGAGACAATATCTGTTCCAAGCTTAGTAAATCTTGACTTTGCTGATGTGAGGACGATAATGAAGACAGGAGGAGTAGCTGCTGTAGGGATAGGATATTCTGATACTATGAACAGGGCAAAAGAAGCTGTGAATGGAGCATTATCTAACCCGTTATTAGATGTAAGTTATAAAGGCGCAGAAGGGGCATTGATCCATATAGAAGGAGGTCCTGATATGACACTGGATGAAGTGGCAACAATAGGCGAACTGATAACAGCAAGCATGGATGATGATGCTAATGTCATATGGGGCGCCAGAGTGAATGAATCGATGAGGGGAAAGATATGTGTAATGACTATTGTTACTGGTGTCAAATCAGCTTCTATGTTTGGAAGAAAAAAAGAAGATACTAAGGTAACCTACAAAAAAGCGATGGAAGAGGAGTTTGGGATAGAGATAATATGATATTGAACATGTATCGCAAAAAGGTGGAGAATATGGATGGCCTTTATCAGTGTGGTTCATGCAAAAAAAAGTTTAAGTTCGAGGATATAAGGTATGCTTCTGATGGGAAAAGGCTTGTCTGCAAGACTTGCTTTCATCCTGTCAAGAAGGAGACTACTAAGTATGTGAGTGACGATGACAAAGAAGAACGCATAAGAGTCATATGTGTAAATTGCAGGTATAAATTCTCTATAAAGAAGAAATTGACAAGTAAGCCTATCTGTCCTTATTGCGGCAAAGGCAATCTCATGAAAGACCAGACTACAGCTGAAAACATACTTAAGGATATATCAGAAGATACAAAAGGGATATATAATTAACTTCTAATCGGTTTGCAGTTAAAAAAGTATTTAAATAGTGGTTATTATTTTAAGTAAAAAGGTGATAATAAAATGAAAAAACAGATCATATTCGGGATTTTGTTGATAGTTATGTTTACAGTTGGCTGCCAGAAAGAAGTAACTAATTTTGAAGATTGCGCTGCAGCTGGAAATCCAGTCATGGAAAGCTATCCAAGACAATGCAGATCTGGAGATATAACTTATACTGAGATTATTGATGAAGAGATAATGCCTGAAAATCCAATCGGCGGCCAAAGAGATGAATATGGTTGTTTAGGTCCTGCTGGCTATAGTTGGAATGAAGATATCAATGCTTGTGTGAGGGAATGGGAGTTAGACGAAGACCAAAGGGAAGCTGCTAAGATAGCTGTGATGCCTATGAGTTATAGACCAATAACAATTGTTGGTGTTGAGGCTGTTAAATGTCCTGGCTGTTTTGACGTTAAAATAGCAAATGGAGATAATAAACAAACAACAATACCCATACGTGACTGGAAAGTAAGCTATGATCAGCCAGCTAGTGAACTTACTTCTGAGCTATGCGAAAATAGTGGCGGAATATGGGATGAATGTGGAAGCAGATGCTCTATAGATAATCAAGGAAAAGAAGGTGTTGCTTGCACTTTGCAATGTGAACAGCTATGTGAATGTGGTGGGATAGCTGGATTTAGCTGCCCAACTGGATATAAATGTAAGATTCCAGAAGGTATAGCTGATGCAATGGGTTATTGTGTATAGATTGACTAAAAATTTATATACCATTAAACAAAAAATAACAAAAATGGAACTGATCCAACAATTAAAGGAAGAACATAAGGAGATAATTAACGCCTTTGATACAATTTTAACCGCTATCAAAGATAAGACAGCTGATCTTGATCTGGTAGAACATTTCAGAGATATGAGGGATGTATTGGACAATCATCTAGCATTAGAAGACAAATTTCTTTACCCAAGACTTCAGAAATTAGAATATGATGAGTTAAAAGAACTTGCAAATGTTTTTTCTGATGAAATGTTAAAGATAACTAAGGTGGTTCTGGCATTTTTTGGCAATTATGAGAAAAAAGAGATATCTGGATTAAGGAAAGATGCAAAATTTAAAAAAAAATTAGATGAGCTTATCAAGACTGTAAAAAGAAGAGTCAGTGTTGAGGAAAATATCCTTTTTCCTGCTTACGAAAAATATTATAAGAAGTGATCATCTTTCTTTTCCTAATATGATTTTGCCTAAAGAAGGCGATATTATGGCAGATACAACAGCTAATATTACAAATATAGAGAATAGGCTATTGTTTATCAATCCTAATCTGCTGCCTATTTCAGCTACTGCTATGATCAAGCTTAGTCTTGCAGCATGAAATAATCCTAAAGAAAA
>JBDRQV010000143.1:0-11272 GCA_043826105.1 Nanobdellota archaeon
ATATACCTATTCAAATCCATTTGTCAAAAATATATTAGGTTACACTCCAGATGAGATTATTGGAAAGAGACATTTTTATGATTTTTTCAATCCTAAAGAGAAAGAGGAATTGAAAAAGGCTGCTTTTGGTACTTTTGCAAAAAAACAGTCATTTAAGTATTTTATCAATCAGAATATCACTAAAGATGGAAAAGAGGTATGGTTATCGACAAGCGGAAGCCCTATGTTGGATGATGACGGCAATCTTATCGGCTATATGGGCGCTGATGTAGATATAACCAAACAAAAGGAGAATGAAGAAAAGATAAAAGAAAGCGAGTTGAGGTATAGGAGACTGTTTGAAGCTGCACAAGATGCTATTTTGATATTAGACACTCAAACAGGCAAGATAATCGATTCTAATCCATTCATACAAAAACTTTTGGGATATTCTCCTAACTGGCTGATGGGAAAGAGGATATGGCAGATCAGCCCATTGAAAGATGTTATACACAACAAAAAGAAGTTTAAGGAACTGCAGAAAAAGAAGTATGTCCGATATGAGCACCTTCCTTTGGAAAACAAACAAGGAAAAAGAAGAGATGTCGAGTTTGTCAGCAATGTTTATCCTATCGGCGGTAAAGATGTTATCCAATGTAACATAAGGGATATCAGCGAAAGGGCTGAGGCTGAAAGGAAAGTAAAGGAAAGCGAAGAAAGATTGTCATTAGTTATAGATTCATCAAACTCATTAGCGTATGATTATGATATCAAGACAGGGAAAATTGTTTGGGATGGAAGCATAAAAGAAATGACAGGCTATTCTCAAAAAGAGATGAATAAGATAAACATTAAAAAATGGGAAAAGATGATACATCCTATTGATAGAAAACATGCTTTAAGCGAGTTGAATATATCGATGAAAATAAAAAAAAGAGTGTATAATGTAGAGTATAGGTTTAAGACCAAGAAAGGGTATATCTGGATCAAGGATGTTGGAAATTATGTCTATGATAAACAAGGAAAGGCTATAAGGATGCTGGGCCTGATGAGTGATGTGAACAAAAGGAAACAGACAGAAGATGCTCTTGCTGAATCTGAACAAAGATATAGGACTATAGCAGAGACAACACCTGACTGTATGAAGATATTGGATTTGGATGGAAATGTGATATATCTGAATAATGCTTCACTTAAGAATCATGGCTTAAAGAGCAAAAAAGATATAGTCGGAAAAAATGTGATAAATGTAATAAACAAAGAAAATCATGGAAAATTTGATGTTGACTTTAACAAAGCAAAAAAAGGAAAAACAGTAACGTCAGAGTATCAGCGCATAGAACCAGATGGCCAGTTAAAATATGTATTAAGGACATTCTCGCCAATAAAAGATCATAAACAAAATGTTGTTGGAATACATATGGTCTGCAGGAACATCACTGAAGTAAGAAAAGCAGAAGAAACATTGAGGATAGCTTACCAGGAGCTTAAGAAAGCAGACGAACTGAAATCCACTATATTGAGAGATGTTTCCCATGAGCTGAAAGGGCCATTGGCCTTGATAACTATGATTATAGAAAGATTTAGCTATGAAGCGAAGAAAAAAGACCCAGATAAAAAAAAGATGAAAGAATACTTAGAATCATTAGATCGAAACTCAAGCATGTTTGAGAAAGAAGTCACTATGATATTGAACTTCAGCAAGCTTGAATCTTTGAAAGAGATATATAAGGAAAGTACAGATGTTTCTCTTTTGATAAAAAATATAATACTTGAAAATGAGTTCCTTGCCAAAGAAAAAGGATTGAAGATATCATCTGAATTAAGAGATGACTGCAAAGTAGATATAAACCCCGACCTGTTCAATCAGATGATCAGAGCGTTCTTAGACAATGCGATCAAATATACGGATAAAGGATGTATCAAAGTGGTATGCAAAAAAGAGGGAGGAAAATTAATAATCAGCTTTGCTGACACTGGAAAAGGAATCGAAGAAAGATATCTTAAAGAGATGTATAAGCCTTTTTCACAAGCAGATCCTAGCCAGAGAGGTGTTGGATTGGGGTTGTCTGTCGCTAAAAAGATAGCAGACCTACATAATGCAAATATTGACCTAAAGACTAAATTAGGAGAAGGAAGCCTGTTTACTATAACACTTCCTATAAGAGGGTGATAAAAAATGGCTAAAAAAAATATTTTAATTGTTGAGGATGATGCAGATATGCAGATGATATACAAAGATATCATCAAGAATGGATATAGTGTGATTGCAGTATCTAATGTGGAAGATGCACGAAAAGAGCTGAAGAAAAAGAAAGCCGACCTGATGATATTAGACATAATCCTTCCTAAAGTGCAGGGAGACACTTTTTTCTCAGAATTGAAATCATCAAAGCAGTATAAAGATATGCCGATAATAGTGATAAGTGTCATAGGTGATCTTACACCACAGCTTAGACAGATCGATCCTAAGGTCGTGAGCATCGCAAAACCGTTCAAGAAAGAGGAACTGTTGGCTGCTATCGATAAGAAGCTGAAGTAAAATAGAATAATTTACTTGTTGTATTATACAACTATTAAGTAATAATATTATTATTCTGTTGTAAAGTACAATAAAGTTGTAATGTACAACCAAGAAATTTAAATAGTAGTCAGGCGTTGTATTATATAACATAAGTGAAAAAGAGGAAATCTTGCTAGAAAATTTTAATGAATATCATTCATTAGGATTAGAGGCGTTTAACAAAGAAAAATATAACAGTGTCACTACTCTATTTTTTAAGGCGATTGCTGCATTATGTGATATCTACATCTTAAGAAAAGAGAATATAATGCCCTCTTCCCATACCGATAGATTTAGAATTTTAGAACATAAATACCCGGATATCTACAAAATTGCTGATCGGGATTTTCCATTTTATCAAGACAGCTACACCAAAAAGATGGATAAAGAAGCAGCTGAACTGCTTAAAGAAGATGCTGAAAAAATTAAAAAAATACTTGGAATCTGAAAATAAAGATAAAACCATATTTGATATAGTCATCTATGGATCTTTCGTCAAAGGTAAAGAAAAAGCCGGGGATATTGATATCTTGATCATATTTTTAGAAGGCGCCCTCAGAGAAAGGTTGGATAAGATACAAACTATCAAGAATAAAATAAAAGATAAAATTGAAGCTATCATAGATATCAAGCAGATCTTGCTAAAAGACCTCTTTTCTTCAGATTTTCTTGCTAAAACAGGCATCTTTTTAGAAGGAGATAGTGTTTTTAAGGATAAAAAATTCAGTGAAACATTTGGTTTTAAGCCATATATCCTATTCTATTATGATCTCAAAGGATTGACGCATACACAAAAAGTCAAATTTAACTATATATTGGCTGGCAGAAATACCAAAGGGATGATAAAAGAATTGAGTGGGGAGAGATTAGTGAACGGTACTATCAAGATTCCAATTGAAAATTCCTTGATTTTTGAAGATATATTGAACAATAATAAAGTCAACTACCATAAGATAGGTATTTTAGAAGCACAATAAAAGCGAATAATTTAAATAGAATAAATATTAAATAAGATATAATGCCAGTTAAAAAAAAGAGCGTGAGGAATACCGGTAAGGCTAGTCCTAAGAAGCCTAAACTTGCTGTTTCTAAAGTAAAGAAAACAATGAAAAAGACTAAGGCATCTGCTACTAAACCAAAAAACAAAGTGATCAAAAAGAATCTGATAAAAAAACCATCAATTGTTCCAGCTAAAAAAGAAGTTCTGACTAAAAAAAACAAAATTTTGAAAAAGCCAAAAATAGACCTAACAGAGATCAAAAACGAGGTAGAAGGCTCATTGAATAAACAGCAGATAACACCTAAAACAGAACTAAATAAAAAGCCAGAAACAGCTGTACAAAAACCAATCAAAGAGCCTGTAATAATACCTGCAAAAGAATTATTAAAAAAACCAGAAGAAAACAAACAAAAAAAGACAGAAACAAAAGCGCCCATAAAAAAGTTAAAGCTTGATATGAAAGCGTTGAGGGCTGAGATAGATGCAGAGCTCCACGGCGGCATCAAACAACAGATTGAAGAACAAAGAAGCCCTGCAGAAGAAGCTGCTAAAGGGATAAAAGGAGAATTGCTTAAAAGGAAAAAAGCTGATACTATTTTGACTGGTGTTCCTGGTTTTGATGAACTGTTTGAGACGGGAATACCTAAAGGCTATTCTGTGTTGGTAGCTGGCGGCGCTGGTTCTGGAAAAACAATATTCTGCTTACAGACATTGATGCATCACTTAGCAAAAGGGCATAAATGTTTCTATATGAGCTTTGAAGAGTCTGAAGAAAGGCTGATTGGCCATATGGCTGAATTTGGATGGGATGTTAAAAAGTATATCAAAGAAGGTAAGCTGATTATTAAAAGATTCTCTCCTTTTGAGGTTTCCAGGACTGTGGAGGCAATGTTAGAGAAAGAAAAAGGGGAGCTGTTGATAGATATCGACCCATTACTTCTTCCAAAAGGATTTCAGCCAGACATTATCGCTTTAGATTCTTTGACAGCTATAGCTTCGGCCTTTACTGGAAAAGAAGACAGCTATAGGATCTATATTGAACAATTATTCAGGTTTTTTGAAAAGCTGCATAGCAATGCATTCCTTATAACAGAAACAAAACAGATACCTGAGATATTCTCTACTACTGGCGTTGAAGAATTTTTAGCAGATGGAGTGATAGTATTCTATAATATCAAAAGAGGAGATATAAGAGAGAATGCGATAGAGGTCCTTAAGATGAGAGGGTCAAAACATAAAAAAAGGATCGTTGCGATGCAGATCACAGACAGAGGAGTCGTTGTCTATCCTGAACAGGAAGTGTTTGGTGGATTGGGAGAATAATCAGATAAACCTCTTAAATTTCCTTAATCTATTCAATCTGGACCTTAACACAGGGGTCTGTTCTTTTATCTGCAGTATCCTGTCCTTATGTTTAGCTAATTTTGTCTCATATGTCTTTTTAGTTATCTTTCCTTCTGAATAATAATCCATCTGTGCTCTTTTTATAAGATCTTTAAGTACCTTATGCTCCATCTTCATATCATCTATTTTTGTGTTTAGCTTAAAGATCATGAACCTATTATAGCTAAAGAGGAATATTGCTGTAAAGATCACCAAACTGATTATTATCGCTATATAATTATCCATTATGAAATTAAGCGTATTCTCTCTGCCCATCCTATAGATTGTCTTGGCAAGAGTATTATCGGCTTGGATATCTACAATTTTTGGCTCTATCTGCTGCAACATGCTGATAGCTTCGTTATATCTTTCTCCATCAAATTCCTTTTTTGCATCAGATAATAATAGAGAGACAAGAGATAAGTCTAATCCTGTCGATTCGATATCACTTATCCTTAGCTCAGTAATCTTTATGAAATCAGATATTTCATAGGCTTTTAATCTTCTGTCATTGATGTTTTTTGTATGTGTTAACACTGCATCATAATCGACTTTTCCTGATTTTGCCTGGGCAGCTGTCAACAGGTCTATCGCTTTTTTTCTTTGCTCCAGATCAGAAATTTTTCTTGCCTGCACTAACAAGATAGCATAATCGTCAACCTCAAGGTATTTTTTTGCCTCTAATAGCTGGTCTTTTGGCCAACTGACCCCCCATCCATTAGATTCCATCTCAGCTATGTCCTCTTCTGCCTGTAGTATGGCATTTAGCGCTAATTCTTTGGTTATGTTCTTATCAGAGATAGTACTGTAGTCTATATTCACCCTTTGTTCGACTATTGTGGGTGTAAGGTCCCTGAATGTTTCAGCTAGAGATAAAGCTGGCAAGAATAGTGATATCAGTAAAAAACAAAAAAGATACTTGCCTTTTTTTATGTTTATCTTATCTTTCATTTTCTAACAAAGTCCTATTGATAACTTCTTTTGGGATATCTTTCTTAAAAAGATCCTTAAGCCTGTATAGCAGCCTCGGATCATTATATCGTTCGCATAATAAGCTGGCTGCAAGTTTCTTAAATTCTATAGATGAATTGGCCTTTGGTCTGTTCAATGTTACTGGGTTTGTATAATAAACAGATTCTGGCACCCTTATATCCTGCGGCACTATGCTTAAGACTGGAACCCCTGCTGCTTCCTCTATATCTTTTATATTTAATTCAAATTTCTTGTTGTAAACCCTATTTAGTATTAACCCTGATATGGGTGTTTTTTTCTGTTTTGCCAGCCTTATTGCCCTTAGTGTTGTGCTTAATGTTGGATAATCAGGGCTGCTTACGACCAATAGCTCGTCTGATGCTACCATTGTAGCAAGCATCTCATCATTTAGATTAGGGGATGAGTCTATCAATATCATGTCGTAATACTCCTTAAGATGTTCTATCTTATGCTTTAGCTTGAATGGATTTATCTTTCTTGACATGAATGCAGCTGGAAGAATATGGAATCCTGCTTCATGCTCATATATCGCTTCTTCTGCTTTAATCTTATCAAGCAGAACATCATGTATAGTGGCTTCTGGATCTGTCATGCCCAGATGTAATCCCAGATTGGGTGCAGAAAAATTGGCATCTATCACCAACACTTTCTTTTTGAACTCATTTGCCATAGCTGCACCTAGATTTGATACAGTTGTAGTCTTACCAACTCCACCTTTTAAGCTTATAATTCCAATAATTTTTCCACTCATTTTTCATACACCTCTTTAAGATTCCTTAATATTGATTTCTTTGAATGTGATTTTGGAATAATCTTAGGGACTATCTTTTTATTATGCAGATGATCTGTTTTAAGATCATCATTTTTTTCAAGTGTCCTTAAATCAAGATGAGTATGGCTGTTTGAAGATTCATTAGTAGTGTGGATCGGCGTAGGTTTGTGGTTATCTGCCTCATAGATAGCAAGTTTAGATTCATGATATCTCCTGAGGGATTGTAGATCATGCCTATGTGATGTATGCATTATAGGGGTTGTTGGCTTGTTATTTATGAGCAGGTCCCTTTTTATCGGCTTTTTTATGCCAAATTGGGGGGTTGAGTCAACATGTGGAGTGTTTGCCCTGATATCTAATCTTGTCCCTGGTAAAACTCTTTTTGGATTTTTCTTCTCAAAAATAACTGGTTTTTTTATGCCAAACTTATAATCTGATAACCTGCTATCTGATTTCAGCTCATCTATCTTATGCTGGTCTCTTAATGATCTTAGTATCGCTTTCTTATCCTTTGCTCTTGCGAATATTCTTGTCTGCTCTACCAGACTGCCTACTGTATGATTGGTTTGGGTTTCAGCTGGATTGTATGATGATCTTGGCGTTGATCTTGGCGTTGATATGTTGATCGGTTCAATCTGTTTTGGTTTTTCTATATTTATTGTTGTGTGTTGATCATCATGTTTTCTTTGTTCTATTCCCCCTAATTTTTTGAAAATATGTTCAACTGTTGATTTATGATTAGATGATTGATTAGAGGATTTATCTGGAGATTCATTGGATTTGGATTCAATTTGGCCGGTCTGTTCTTTTGCTGATGGTTTTTCACTTTTCTTTATCTGAAACCATGCAAACTTAGGATTTATCTTTTGTCTTGGTTTTTCATCTAGTTCTTTAAATAGGTCTTCTACCGAGGGATGTTTTTTGACTGATTCTTCTAATTTAGACTCTACTTCAGCTATCTGTTTTTGTGTTAATGATGTTTCTTTTTCTTTGATAGTCGGTTGTTCAGCATAACCTTTGATGTCAGTGTAATACCTGTCTTCTTTTATTCTGGGAAGTGTCTGCTCTATTTCCTGTGTTGGTTTTGTTACTTCTTCGTGGGTTTCTGACTTTTTGTTTATTTCCCTATCTAGTTCTTCAAATATATCTTGTGCATTATGGTATTCTTTCTCAGATTCCTGAACCTTAGACTCGATTTCATCTAACAATGCCTGGCTTATTTTTTGCTTTTTAGGAAATGAATCAAGAAAACTTGATTTTTTTGGTTGTTTTTCCTGTTTGACTTTTTCTTTTATCCTATTATCCAATTCTTTAAATATTGGATGTATCCTTAGATGTTCCTTAGTTGATTCATTTAGTTTAGAGCCTATATGGCCTATCTGTTTTTTTGTCGATTGCTTTTTTCTTTTAAACAATCTTTTAAATCTATCTGAGTTTAGATTAATGATTATCTTTTTGCCTTTGTCCCTATCATATATATTGAGTAAGAATAAAACAGCCATCAATGCAAATAATAGTATAAAGATTATCATCATGCCTTCATTTATAGATGGAGGAGATAGTAAGCCGTCTCCAATCTTACTTAATGTAGATGATCTATTAGACTGATATATTATATAAGCGATGGCTGATATAACAGCTATTGATGAGAACACTAATGCAGATCTGGTCAGTATCTTTAAGTCTGGTAATCCCTTAAGGGTGTTTAGTTTATTCTTCATAGATGTTGATATCTTGTTCATATCCTGTTTAATAGTCTTGAACCAGCTATCTTGTTTTGACCATATATCTATTTTTGTGGCATTTGTAGGTTCTGGTTTGATATCTATCTTACTTAATCTTTCCTTAATAATCCTGAGAGGAACCTTAACTAAAACACCTAATGACATAATAACAGACAATAGTGATATTCCCAGTAATATATTGATAAATATAGACAGTAATGGCACTAGATCGATTATCCTTTCATAGACCAGATACAACAAGCCTATTGCAGACGATAAAGTGAATAGTGGTATTGCTACAAATAACATGCCCTTGTTCAGCAATCTTTTTACTGCTATTGGCCTCTTGTGAGATTGTCTCTTTTGTGCTGCTGATCCAGACCCTTTCCTAAATAATAATGAAGATATAAAATTAGATGAATTGTGTATCCAATCTATGATCATCTCTTTTTCTTTTTCTGTCCTTTTTCTGAACTGTTCTCTTACTTTTTCTTTTTTACCTAATTTAGCCTCTAAAACAGCAACATTGTTCTCTATGTCTGTTCTTCTGGATTTAAACTCTTCGAGTCTGGCAGAGTATGTCTTGGTCGTGATCTTTTTCTTTATGTAATAATTGGTCTGCAATAATCTTATCTTTCTAATAAGCTCATCATCTTCAGCATGGAGTCTCTTGATCTCATCAGCTGCATCTGTTAGTTTTTCTCTCTTGCTGATCAATGATAATCTTAATTTCCTTATGTCTGTAAGCCTGGTTTCATGATTAAACATCTGCCTGTGATATTCTGCCGAAGACATCTTATTAGTATTGTATCTCTTTTCCTGCAGTTCTCTTATCAAATTGTGTAATGTAGACTCTTCTTTATCTATATCCTCCAGCCTTCTCTTGATCAATATGATTATAAATCTCCTATAGACTAATACGGCTGCAAATAGAAGAGCCATAGCTGCTATAAGAACTGCCCACCAATATTGTTTAATAAGTTTCAGATAGTTTATCTTTCCTTTAGAGAGCAGCAGTTCTGTAAGCTGTGCATCTTTTGCCCTGGTCAGTGCTGCTTCAAAGTCTCCTCTTTCAAATGCTGCTATTGCCAGATTCAGCATGCTCTTTGCTTCACTTACATCTATTCCGTTCTCTTCTGCCTGCCTTATCTTTTCCTTGACTTCATTTATCAGATCATCTGCAGCAAAGGCGTCTTCATGTAGTTTAGCTATCAGGTCGCTTAGACGTTTAGCTTCTTCATAGTTCTTGTCCTCCAATGCTTTTTTAGCATCTTCCAGTAATCTTGCTGCATTGTTTGTCGGGAACTCTGCATGGTCCATGTCTGCTAAGTTGGTTTCTGCTTCTTTTAGATTAAATTCAGCATCTGATCTGCTTACTTCTAATATGTTGAGAGTTACAAATCTCTTCTCGGTAAGTGCCTTTTCAATAAATGAGGTAACGGTGCTTCCTCCTGGCAGCATAGTAATTTTCTGACCCCTTAGATCTGCAGTGATCGTAAACTCAAGAGGATAGTTTCCTTTATTCATATAAGATGGTGAAGTAACAGTCACGATGAATTCTTTGGTCTGGCCCGGCAATATCCTTGTTATCCTTATTGGAGATATAGACAGATATTGAGATAGATAACCTTCTACATCTATCATCACATCATACATCTCAACCTCTTCATATACATTAGTAACTCTTAGTATAAATGAGTCACTTAATCCTCTTACTAGCTCAAATGCTTCTTCTGATTCTATCAGTTCTTTGCCAACTATTTTCTTAGATAATGATGGGGCTCCACCTCCACCACCTCCACCACCTCCACCTCCGCTTGCTCCTCCTGTTGCTGCTCCGCCTGTATCTCCAGTATCCCCTGTACCTGGAGCAAGAGGTTGTGAAACAGCATTTACTGTTACTGTAACACTATCACTGAATATCAAACCTACTGCATCTAGATTACCTCCTGATGAATTATAGGCTGTTGCATTGGCTGTAAAGTTCTTTATGCCTGTTGAAGCAGTTGAGGGTATTGTTACTTCGATCGTGTTTTCTTCGGTTGCTCCTGAACTCAATGTATTATAATGGACACTAGTTGAACCAAATGTGACAGTCCAGTCATTAGGGAATGTAAAGAAAAACGTGACATTGCTTGCATCAGCCTCGCCTACATTCTGGATATTAGCTGTGAATGCTACTCCTGTATCTCCTTGGGTTACTGTCCTAGATTCAGTACTGGGCGTTGTTATCGTAGCTACTAAAATCGGCTGTCCAGGTGCTACTACTATTGAGCCCGTAGTAGTCTGTGAAATAGGATCCCCATTAGGTGATGAGGTAGTGTTTAGTTTTATGGTTTTTGTGCCATTGGTTGGCGCTGTCTCGTTGATCTGTATGGTGATAGATTCTTTGGCTGACAGATTAAACTGAGATGTTTGATTGTATATTGTTGTTGTTGAGTTGGATGATATGTTAAATATCATCTCATAATCTCCTGTGTTGTTGATGGTTAAATTACCTATAGTCACATTTTGATTTGAAGCAGCACTTATTGTCGTAAAAATAGATGGGGTTCTTGTCCAGGTCCTGTCATATTGTACTGTTATGTTTACATCTTCTGTATAGTTATAATTACCCGCTGAATCATTTGCCAGCATCCTCAGATTATATGTACCTGCCGTAGTTGCATTAAACCATGCATTAAAGAAACCTGAAGTTATATTGTAAACCATCGTAAAGTTTGTATAGGTCGTGTCTGTAGTCAATTTATATTGAAGGATCACTGTATCTAGGTTAGTAGTGTTATCTGTGACATTTCCTATCACTGTTATGTTTATTCCCGGATCCAGATCATCTTCTGAGCTAGGTGTTGTGGTCA